>CAZBAZ010000005.1:0-46608 GCA_964490375.1 uncultured Clostridium sp. | reverse complement strand
CAAGAAAGATGAAACAAAAAAATATTGATTTAGAAACTATTTCAGAGATTACAGGATTAACTATAAAAGAAATAGAAAATTTATAAAAAAGTAGTGTTTTAAAAAGTTATTGCGTATTTAATTAATGAGAAGACAAAATAAAATTTGTCTTTTTAAATTGAAAGAAAGGAAATAAAATGTCAAAAATTATGATTAAAGATATTCCATTAAGTGAACGTCCAAGAGAAAGATTATTAAAATATGGTAAAGAAAGTCTTTCTAATGAAGAATTATTAAGTATTATATTAAAAACTGGAACAAAAAATTATTCAGTAAAAGAGTTATCAAATCATATACTTAAGAATTTTAAAAGTATCAAAGAGATGAAATACATTACAATAAAT
This sequence comes from uncultured Clostridium sp., assembly GCA_964490375.1. Classification (GTDB taxonomy): domain Bacteria; phylum Bacillota_I; class Bacilli_A; order RF39; family UBA660; genus CAG-1000. The sequence continues at coordinate 46,225 of CAZBAZ010000005.1, read as the reverse complement.
AAATTGACGGAAATTAATGGAATAGGTGAAGTAAAAGCAATAGAACTACTAGCAGCTTTAGAATTAGGTAAGAGAGTATATTATATGGAACAAAAAGAAAAAATACTTTTAAATTCATCAAATAAAATTTATGAATATTTTAAAAATATGTTTATAGAAGAGTATCAAGAATGCTTTTATGCACTATATTTAGATACAAAGTCAAAATTAATATCATATAAATTATTATTTAAAGGAACAATCAATTCATCATGTGTCCATCCAAGAGAAGTATTTAAAAATGCATTTTTAGAAAGTGCCTATAGTATTATTGTTATACATAATCATCCAAGTGGTGACCCAACACCTAGTAAGGAAGATATAAAGGTTACAGAAACATTAATGCAAATAGGAAAAATAATGGCTATCCCAGTAGTAGATCATATAATAATAGGCAATAACCAATATTATAGTTTCTATGAATTTATGAATAAATAATTAAATATGGAATAATATTTACTATGACATACGAAGAATATAAAAATAATAAAAATGAAAAACCTAAAAATGAAATATTAAAAAAAATATTGTGTAAACTATTCACAATAATTATTTTTATTATGCTTGTAGTAACAATATCAAATTATTCCCCTAAATTTAAAAATTTTATAATAGATGATGTATTAAATAGTACATATGATTTTAGTAAAATAAATAAGCTTTTGAATAATTTTACAACTATATTTAAGAATGATAATACATCAAAAGTATCATTAATGGAAAATAAAACCCATGAAAAATATTTAGATGGAGTTAAATATATAATTGGAGAAAATGAAGAAATTAAATTAAAAAATAGTGGAATAGTTACATATATAGGAAAGAAAGACGGATATAATAACACAATAATTGTACAGCAAAGTGATGGATATTATGCATGGTATGGTAATGTTAAAGAAAACATTAAATTATATGATTATATTGAAGCTGGAGAAACTATTGGAACCTCTAGTGATGAATACTATTATGTTTTATTTAAAGATGACAAGCCTGTTGATTTAAATGAGGGTTAAGATTCATGATACCACATATATATTTTTGCTCTTATCTTTTTTATCTGGCTATTTTGAGTATTTGTTTTTACTTCTCATAACCATATTAATTCATGAATCAGGTCATTTCTTTTTTTCAATTTTAATAAACTTTAAACATGATAAAATAACGATATATCCCTTTGGAGGAATAACAACATACACTGAAGATTTAAATGTTAATTCAAATAAAGAATTGTTTGTTTTGCTTGGAGGAATAACATTTGAGTTGATATTTTATTTCATAATAAAGTTATTTTATTTTAATGGCATTATAACTCATCATGTATTTTATTTATTAATGAATATAAATTATTTATTAATTTCTTTTAATTTTATGCCAATACTTCCATTAGATGGAGGAAAACTAATAAATATACTACTAAATAAAATAATGCCATATAAGATATCTAATATAATTTCTTTAGTAATTTCCGCAATATTCACTATATTTTTTATAATTACCAAAAAAACTTTATTTGCGTTTATTTTGACTATTTTTTTATTTAGATGCATTATAATTGAAATTAAAAATTTAAAATACAAACAAAATAAATTCATATTAGAAAGATATTTAAATGACTATAATTTTGATAAAATAAAAAAAGCAACTAATACAAATAATTTCAAAAGAGACTATTATCACATTATAAATAATTGCTTGGAGAAAAAATATTTATCTAAATTGTTTGACAGAACTAAGTAAATATGCTAAAATACTGATGTTTGTAGAAATCTTTCTCTACAACCGCGTTGAAGAGGTTAAAATATTCATAATGAATTACCTCAAAAGCGAGTCTTATTGAAGGAGGAAAAATAAATGAAAGCAATTTTTGTAACTGGTGGAAAACAATATATGGTTGAAGAAGGCCAAGAATTATATGTTGAAAAACTAGATAACGAAGTAGATAGTGAAGTTGTTTTTGATGAAGTTTTATTTGTTGATGGTAAAGTAGGAACTCCTACTGTTAAAGGAGCAAAGGTTGTTGCTAAAGTTTTAAAACATGGTAAGCAAAAGAAAATCTTAGTTTTCAAATACAAACCAAAGAAAAAATATAGAAAAACTCAAGGACATAGACAACCTTATACTAAGATACTAATTAAATCAATTAATAAGTAATGATAAAAGTAAATATCAAAAAAAATAATGGATTAATTGAGAGTATTAAATGTCATGGTCATGCAGGATATGATGATTATGGAAAAGATATAGTATGTGCGTCATTTAGTACAATGATAATTACAACTATAAATGCAATACTTGAAATTGACAAAGATGCTATAAGTTATACTGATACTAATAATTTAGAAATTGTTAATATTAAGAAAGATAATATAACAAATAGCTTACTTAATAACTTAGTGAATATGATTAATGAACTAAGAAATAATTATGATAAAAATATTAATATTAAGGAGGAAAACCATGAATAAAATGAATTTTAATATACAATTATTCGCATCTAAAAAAGGTGTTGGTTCTACTAAAAACGGTAGAGATTCAGCTGGTCGTAGATTAGGAGCTAAATTATCTGATGGTCAAACAGCTAAAGCTGGAGCTATTATCTATCGTCAAAGAGGAACTAAAATTTATCCTGGAACAAACGTTGGTATGGGAAAAGATCATACTTTATATGCTAAAATTAGTGGAAATGTTAAGTTTGAAAGAAAAGGAAAAGATAAAAAACAAGTTAGTGTTTATGAGAACTAGTAATAGTTCTTTTTTAATATTAAAATAAGAGTGAGAATTTCATTTAGTATAAAGAGTTTTATTTATGAAATAATGATTAAACAAATAATTAGATAAATAATGTAAACAAAATTTAATATAATTCATAACTTATTAGTAGATATAAAGGAGTGGATTATATGTGTAATAATAACAATGATAATAATTGTTGTGATAATTGTATCATGGAAATATTAAAAGTTATAAATGTATTACAATCTAATGCGTGTCCGGATAATTGTTTACTTTCATGTGATAGGCCAGCATTAGGTGGTGGAAGCAACTGTGTTATTTGCAATACTAGACCAATTATGCTTTATACATGTGGAAGCAATGGTACAGCTTGGAGTATGCCAGTAAGTAGAACAGATACAGAAACAACAAGTAATGTTTTTAGAGTAGAAAAAATAGATGGCTGCTGTTGTACATTTAGAGTTCTAGCACAAAACCCGGATACAACATCACTTTATCCATATGTGAGTACTGATTCAATATTTACTATGGATTGCAACTGTTTATGCTGTGTGAGATGTTTAAATGATACATACATAGAATGTTTATAATATTAAATTAGACTGTTTGAAACAGTCTTTTTTCTTTAAATGTGTTATAATTTATATGTGATGATTATGAAAGAATTTGAAAATGAATTATATAATAAAGGAATAAAATATATAGCAGGGATAGATGAAGTAGGAAGAGGACCTTTAGTTGGTCCAGTCGTTACCGCAGCAGTAATCTTACCAGCAGAATTTTACGATGAAAGAATAAATGATTCAAAAAAACTATCAGAGAAAAAAAGAGAAATACTATATGATGTAATTATGAAAAATGCAATTAGTGTTGGTATAGGAATGTCTTCTAGTGAGATAATAGACGAAATTAATATATTAGAAGCAACTAAGAAAGCCATGAAAGAAGCATTAAATAATTTAAATATAAAACCAGAACACGTTTTAATAGATGCTGTTAAATTAGATATTGATATTCCAAGTACATCAATAATAAAGGGAGATGCAAAAAGTCAAAGTATTGCAGCTGCTTCAATAATAGCAAAAGTTACAAGAGATAGAATGATGTATGAACTTGATAAAAAACATCCTGAATATGACTTTGCTCACAACAAAGGATATGGAACAAAAAAGCACATAGAAGCAATCAAAAAATATGGAATATTAAAAGAACATAGGAAGTCATTTGCTCCATGTAATGAATATGATTTGAAGCCTTAAAAGGCTTTTTTTATTGCTTTTTGGTAGTAAATGTGCTACAATATATAGGCTTTTAAGGAAGTAAAAGCATAAGGGAGTTAAAAAGTATTAAAATGAAAGATACAATTACATTAATTCAAAGATACATAAATATTAATTCTAAATGTTTAAGAATTAAAACTTGGATTAAAAATTTAAATAACAAAGGTAGTAAAGAAAAATTAAAAAGAGTATTAGAAGGAGCAGAAACTTTAAGAGATTCAATCTATAATGAACTTAATGAGCAAATAGTTTCAGCAAACATACATGATATGAAAGATATTATTACATGGCTAGAAAAGGAGTCAACAAAATTTGAAAGCATTAATACAGGAAATATTAATATAGATGAACCAGCTTATTATAGTTATATAACTTGTCAAAGATACATAGAAGAACTAGAGTCAGAAATTACAAGAAGATTAGTATTGGATTTAGACATTTAATTGACTTTTGATATAATTTATGCTAAAATACATAAGCTTTTTAAAGAGGGGGGGGAAAATATAATGAGAAGAGATTACTTATCATTAGAAGTATTATGTAAAAAAGAATACAAAGGTGAAGAAGAAAAACTTGTTTACAAAAATGGGGAATATTCTACAGCTATTTATTCTGATAGAACATTTATGGCAGATGAAGGACCATTAGCAAGATGTGAAGAATTAGGAGTTAATCTATTAGATTTTGAAGATATTGATAATTTAGAATTACCAAGTGATATTAAAGAATTTTCATTAAGTCTTGCTAGAAAAGTAGTTTTTGAGAGTAAACAATGCAAAGTGGTAAGTACATTAAGTAGAAAATCTATAGCAAGAGTTAGTAAAGATAATATGATAAACTTCAATAGTGAAGGAGAAAATTCATTAATCGGAGCATTAAAAGAACTAGCTAGAGTTACTAAAGAAAGAACAATTGAAGAAGCAAAAGAAGAGCCAAAATTGAAATTAAGTTTTAAATAAATGGAGGTCATTATGGATATTAGATATACAATGAATCCATATGTAGACATGGATGATTTGGCAAAACCCTGGGAAATCAATAGAAGATTATGTTTTGATATAAATGAAAGAGAATATATAACAAATGAAATTTTAAAGGATTATCCCGAAAATGATGAAAAAAGCAAAGAACAAGAACAAAAAGAAAATGAAAATTTTGTTCAATTAACATTAAAAATGAAATAATATTGACAATATAAATTATTGTGCTAAAATGTTAAATAAGAAAAGCGAAAATAGTGTGATGGAAAAGCACTTAGGCTATATAATAAAGAGAGATTCTTCTAGAATAAGTAAGGTGGAACCGTCCTATTTGGACCCTTACAATATTTTAGGAGATTTTTATTTTTTAGGAGGAATTTATGAAAAGTGAAATTTCAATGGAAGAAATGACAAATTTCTGCAAGAACTATGGATTTATATTTCAAGGAAGCGAAATATATGGAGGATTAGCTAATACATGGGATTATGGACCTCTTGGTAGCAGATTAAAAAATAATGTTAAAGATGCATGGAGAAAAAAGTTCATTCAAGAAAGAAAAAATGCTTATGAATTAGATGCTGATATATTAATGCATCCAAGAGTATGGGAAGCTAGTGGACATGTTGATTCATTTGCAGACCCACTAACGGATTGTAAGCATTGCAAAACGCGTCATAGAGCAGACAATTTAGTTAATGATTATACAGGTACTAGCATTGGAGATACTTTATCTAATGAAGAATTGATTAAATATATAAAGGATAATAATATTCCATGCCCTAAATGTGGTAAATGCGACTTTACTGACATAAGACAATTTAAATTAATGTTTGAAACCTATAGAGGAGTAGTAAAAGACAATAAATCAGTTGTATATTTAAGACCAGAAAATGCTCAAGGAGAATACGTTAACTTCTTAAATGTTCAAAGAAGTATGAGAGCAAAACTACCTTTTAGCATTGGACAAATAGGTAAAGCATTTAGAAATGAAATAACACCAGGTAACTTTACATTTAGAACTATTGAATTTGAGCAAATGGAATATCAAACATTTTGTAAAGAAGGAAATGACCAAGAATTATATGAATTTTTTAAAGATTATGGTAAGAAATTTTTTGAATATTTAGGATTACCAAGCAATAAATTAAGATTCCATGATCACGAAAAATTAGCTCATTATGCAAAAGCTGCATGTGATATAGAATATTTATTTCCATTTGGTTGGGGAGAAATAAATGGTACTCATAATAGAACTAATTTTGACTTGACTAGACATGAAGAATACAGTGGTGAATCACAACATTATTTAGATCCTGAAACTAATGAAAAATATATTCCATTCATTATTGAATCAACTTATGGTTTAGATAGAACAATATTAGCAATATTATTTGAACATTATCATAAAGAAACACTTGAAAATGGAGAAGAAAGAGAAGTATTAAAATTACCTAATTTCCTTGCTCCATATAAAGCATGTGTTTTACCGCTTGTAAAGAAATATCATAGTGAAAAAGCAAGTGAGGTATATGAAAAATTGTCTAAGTGTTTAATGTGTACATATGATGAAACTGGGTCAATTGGTAAAAGATATAGAAGACAAGATGTAATTGGTACACCATTTTGTATTACAATAGATGATGAAACAATAAATAATAATACAGTTACTATTCGTGATAGAGATACAATGAAACAAGAAACAATAAATTTAGATGATTTAGAAAAATATATAGAAGATAGAGTTAAATTTTAGAATGTAGAGATAAGTGTGCTATTTTATTATCAAAATAAAATTGTTGGAGTAAAAACAGAATACTTTATGGAAATTAGAGTAGGAGAAACAGAAGAAATATATATTAGAGAAGACAATGACTATGAATATATTAAATATGATAAAGTAGAAATTGCATCAACAGCTGCAAGTAATTTTTAAAAATATAATAAAGGTTGAAGGGTAACAAACTTCGACTTTTTTCATTGTCTAACTTTCTAAAAAAACAAAAAATTTTATTGCTACTAATGTTTTAATGTGCTAAAATATTATTGTAGTACATACTAAGGAGGCTTTAATATGGCATTTGAATTTAAGAAAATATTTACAACTGATGATCCAGATAGTGAAGGGTATGAAGAAATAAAAGAAAACGTTAAAAGTAATACAAAGGATTACAAGAATAAAACTATTCTAGTAGAACCAAGAGCTTTTTCTGAAGCACAGCAAATAGCTGATTATTTAAAAGCTAAAAATCAAGTTGTAGTTAATTTCAAAAGAGTAACTTCTGATGTTTCTAAAAGAATAATGGACTTTTTAAATGGCATCATTTATGCTATTGAAGGAACAATGCAAAAATTAGGTCCTGGAATTGTGCTTTGTGCTCCTAAAGGATTTGAAATCGAAGGAAATATTTCCGATGATGATGCAAAAAAATCATCAAAAAAAGATGACATGGGAGAATGGTAATTTAATTATAAAACTGGTATATTAGTATATTGAGGTGAAAGGCATGAAAAAGTTTGATACGGTTTTTCGCGGATATGATAAGGTTCAAGTTCAAAGATGTTTAGATGAAATAATTAATAATTATGAAACCTTATTAAATAAAAGCAAAAAGACTGAAGAAGAAAATAAAAAACTTGTAGATCAAATAGCTCATTATCAAAAAATAGAAGATACAATGAATAGAGCTATTTATACAGCAGAATCTGCTGGAGATCAAATTAAATCTTCTGCTAGAAAAGAAGCAGAGAGTATGATAAGCGAAGCAAGACATAATGCAAGTAGAATCATAAATGATGCTCTTTTAAAAGCAGAAAAAGCTCAAAACCATGCTGACCAATTAAGAAGAAATACTAATATATTAAAAAGAAGATTAAGACAAATTATTGAAAATCAACTAGAAGTAATAGAAGAAATGGATAAGGTAGATTTTAGTGATATAGATTCAAAATACTAAATCTACTTTTTAATTAATATATATAACAAAAATATTAATAAAAATAATTCAATTTTAAATGTGACTTTTAAAGTCGCTTTTATTATGCTAAAATACTAAAAGAGGTGTATATGAAATATATTCCATTAAATATAAAAACTGAATATGATTTAATGAATAGTCTTATCAAAATTGATGAGTTAATTTCTTATGCAATAAATAATAAATATAATGCAATCGGAATAACAGATTATAATATGTTTGGTGATTATGAATTTATTTCTAAATGTATTAAAAATAATATAAAACCAATTATTGGAATAGAACTAACTATAGAAGATAAAACATTTTATTTATATGCAAAGAATTATGATGGATATATTTCATTATGCAAGATAGTTAGTAAAAATAATATAGATAATTTATCTTTTCTTAATATTAAAGAATTAGAATCTAACTTAATAGTTGTTTGTGATACAAAAGACTATTCATTTTTAAATAATATATTTAAAAATATATATATTTATTATTATGATGAAAAGTCTAAAATTAAAGCTAAAAACTTGTCTAATAAAATAATATATTTACCTAAAATAAAATACTTTAATAAAGAAGATAAAATATATTTAAAATATATTAAACTCATACAAGAATCAAAAACAATAGATGATGAAATATCAATAGAAGAAAATTATCTAATAGAAAATAACAATATTGAAGATATTAAAACTACTTATGATTTTATATCTAATATAGATATAAAAATACCAAAAAGTACTCTTCATATTCCAGTTTATAATGAAAACTCTTTATCATATTTAAGAGCGTTAGCAAAAAAAGGCTTAGAAAAAAGGCTAAATGGTAATGTTACTGATAAATATAAAAATAGATTAATATATGAATTATCTATAATAGAAAAAATGAATTATGTAGATTATTTTTTAATAGTTTATGATTTTGTTTTATTTGCTAAAAAGAATAATATTTTAGTAGGTCCTGGTAGAGGTAGTGGCGCTGCTTCATTAGTAAATTATGCTTTAGGTATTATTAATATAGATCCTTTAAAATATAATTTAATATTTGAAAGATTCTTAAATCCAGAAAGAATAACTATGCCTGATATAGACATTGATTTTGATAATTTAAAACGTGAAGAAGTAATAGAATATGTATCAAATAAATATGGCTATAAAAATACTGCTAGAATAGTTTCTTTTAATACAATGCTTCCAAAACAAATAATAAGAGATATAGGTAGAGTATTAAAATATGATAGTACTTTAATTGATAAATTATGTAAAACTATTAAAGATGAAAAAACATTTATTGAACTTAAAAATAATTTAGAATTTATGGCTTTTTTAAGAAAGAATGACTATGTTAAGAATCTAATAATTATATGCAATAAGTTATGTGGACTTAAAAAGAATACTGGTATGCATGCAGCAGGAGTAGTAATAAGTGACATTAGTTTAGATAATATTATGCCTTTATATAAATCAAATGGTGTTGTTTTAACTGGATATAGTATGGAATATATTGAAACATTAGGACTTTTAAAAATGGACTTTCTATCTATTAAAAACTTAAATACTATTTCAAATATACTAGAAGATATTAAGAAAAACGGCTATGATTTTGATATTAATTCTATAGACTTAAATGATCAAAAAACTTTAAACTTATTTAAAAATGCTTATACAAGTGGTATATTTCAATTTGAAAAACAAGGTATGAAAAACTTTCTAAAATTGTTACAAGTTAATGATTTTAATACTTTGGTTGATGCTATTGCACTTTATAGACCAGGACCAAGAGATAATATTGACGAATATATTGCAAGAAAAAGAGGAAAAAAATATAACTATATAGTTAAAGAATTAGAACCAATATTAAATAGTACTTATGGTATAATTATTTATCAAGAACAAGTGCTAGAAATATTAAGACAAGTAGCAGGATATTCATATAGTGAAGCAGATATAGTTAGAAGAGCTATGTCTAAAAAGAAACATGATATTATTGAATCAGAAAAGTCAAAGTTCTTTAATTGTGTAATAGCAAAAGGATATAACTCTAAAATAGCAGAAGAATTATATAATTTGATTATTAAATTTGCTGAGTATGGCTTTAATAAATCTCATTCAGTAGCGTATTCACTAGTAGCATTTCAAATGGCATATTTAAAAGTTCATTATACAAGTTTCTTTATGAAAAATTTACTAAATATGAAAAAGAATAGTAGTGATATAAAAGATTATTTAGATGAATCAAAATTATTAGGTATAGAATTTGATAAAATTAATATAAATGAATCCACTAATGATTTTGAGTTATATAATTCAAAATTAGTTCTTCCATTTAGTATGATAAAGCAAATATCATATTCAGTATCAAATGAAATAGTTGAAGAAAGAAATAAAAGAAAATTTGATTCTTTCTATGATTTTATGATTAGATGTTATCATGGAAGTGTTAATAAAAAAGTAATTATATCTTTGATTGAATGTGGAGCATTTGATATTTTTAATATAAATAAAAAACAATACATAGAGAATATAGATGAGATAATTAACTATGTTAGTTTATGCAAAGAATTAAGTTTAGTAGTAGAAGAAAAACCAATATTTGATAATATAGAAGACTATACAGATAAAGAGAATATTGAACATGAAATAAAAAATTATGGTTTCTATTTGTCATTTCATCCAGTAACTAAATTCGATAGAACTAATACTGTAACATTAGAAAATATTAAATCATATTTTGATAAAACAATAACACTAATTTTATTTTTAGATAATTTTGATATGAAAAGAACAAAAAATAATGATAGAATTTGTTTTCTAAAGTTATCTGATGAATATAAAAGTATAAATGGAGTAATATTTAAGGATTCTCTTAATAAAATAAATTCCATAGAGAAAAATACTGTTTATAAAATTAATGCTAAAGTCGAAAGAAGAATAAATGAGTATCAATTGATTGTTTATAATATGATTGATATAGATGTAAAAAAATAAGATATTTTATTGTAAAAAACGCCCAAAAATGATATATTATCTATATAATGATAAAATAGGTGAATGATATGGCTATCAAAGAAAAGTTGAATGACTTATATTCTAAGAGCATTAGAAAAGAGTATCTAAAAATTATAGATAAAGTAAATGAGCAATTCTCTATGATTAGAGGGAAAAATACTGATTTATCAAAAACCACTGAAAGATTAAGAGAGAGGCTTAGAAATGGTGAGGATATTAAAGATATTGTTCCAGAAGCATTAGCGGCTTGTAAAGAAGCAGTAAGAAGAAGCACTGGATATAAAATACCTTATGATGTTCAAACAGAAGCAGCAATTGCAATGATTGAAGATAAAACTATAGTTGAAATGCAAACTGGTGAAGGAAAAACTATGGTTCAAGTATTATCAGCCTATTTGTCAGCGCTTGAAGCCACTAAAAGTTTAGATAAAAGTGAGTGGGGAAGTGTACACGTTTTAACATCAAATGACTTTTTAGCAGAGGAAAATGCTAAAGAAAACAAAGAAGTATTTAATTTACTAGGTTTATCATGTGGATGTGTTAATAGAAATAGACCAAAAGATAAAAAATCACGTGAAGAATACATAAGAAAAAAACGAGAATCTTACGATTCAGACATAGTTTATAGTACGGCAACAACAATAGCCTTTGATATGTTAGAAGATAATAATGTAGATAGATTTGAAGATAAATACATAAGAAAAAAACTATCTAAAGCTATTGTAGATGAAGCGGATGATGTACTTTTAGACCAAGCATTAAATCCATTATTATTGTCTTCATCAAGAACTGATGTTTCAAAAGAAGAACAAAAAATAATTGATGCTTTAATGTGGGCTAATAGATTTGTAGAAGGAGAACTTAATAGAAAAAAAGATGGTTCAAAAGATCCAATAGATTGTTATGTTGAGGAAACTGAAAATAATCCACCATATGTTATTAATCCAGAAACTGGAAAAAAAGAAAAAGCAGTATTTAGAGAAGCAAAAATTACAAGAAGTACTGGAGAAGTAATTATGTCTCAAACACTAATAGATTATGTTTATACATTAGTTGAAAAAGAAAAAGGGTTATCTCCAAAAGAAAAAGAAGATTTAGCGACAACGAGATTAGGATGTATCGAGGATATCTTAAAAGCTAAATATTTATTAAGAAACGGAATAGACTATCAAATAGTTGACAAAATAACTGGTGCAGTAGTTAAACCATATGATAGTGTAGATGCAAGAATTGCTTTAATTGATAATAATACAGGTACTTACATGATGGATAGTAAATATTCAGGTTTTACTCAAACAGCAGTAGAATTAGTTGAATCAATTAGAGCAAAAAATGATCCAAGACTTCACTATAGAGTACCACTAACGATATCAGGAAGTACACTAGGTAAAAATACATATCCAAATTTAATTAAAGCATATGAAAGTGTTAGTGGTATGACTGGTACTAGTAATGATGAATCTTTCGAAAAAATATATGGTTTTAGTACATACAGAGTTCCAACAAGAAAACCTTGCATACGAATAGACAAAGAAGATGAACTTTATTTAACAAAGAAACAAAAGTATCAAGCAATAATAGATGAAATTATAAGATGTACTGAAACATTACAACCAGTATTAATCGGAACAACCAGTGTAGAAGAAAGTAAAGAAATAAGTAAATTACTTGCAGAAAATGGTATCGTACATAATTTATTGAATGCTGAGAATCATACTAAAGAAGGTTCTATAATAAGTACTGCTGGTCAACTTGGAAGCGTAACAGTAGCTACTAATATTGCTGGTCGTGGAGTTGATATAAAACTTGGAGAAGGAGTAAAAGAATTAGGAGGCTTATACGTAATTGGCACTAGTAAAAATAATAGTGAAAGAATAGATAGGCAATTAAGAGGTAGAGCTGCAAGACAAGGAGACCCAGGATGCTCCAAATATTTTCAAAGTATTGAAGACGATTTAGTACAGAGAAATATGAGTGATAAATTATATAAACAGTTTCATATATATGCTGAAAGTTTAACAACTGATAAAAGTGGAAGAATTACTGCTAAAGCCATAATTGATAAAGTTGATAAGTGTCAAAAGAAACAAGAAGGTATCGACTTAGCAAATAGACTTTTAAGAGAAAAATGTGATGCACCATTTGCTGAAATAATGCGTGGTCATTTTGAATATAGAGATTCAATACTAAAAACAACAGGTTTAAAAGATATAAATGAATTAATGAAAAAAACTTTAATAAATACAGTTAATATGTTATTTAATGGAGTAACCTTAGATTTAATTCCAACAAATGGAATCATATCAAAAAGCTTCTTTAATGAAGAAGACTTTAAAAAAATATTTGGTGATAGTATAGATGTAGAATCATGTTATGATTCAAACCCAGAAAAATATAAAAATAATATTATAAATGCATTGATTTCTAAATTTGATAGTATGCCTAAAAATTATGAAAAGACGAAATCAAAAATGCTAAGAACAATGGATGAGTTTTGGTCTTCATTCCTAGGTAATGAAATATGGGAACAAAAATCATATGATATAGCAACAATGTTAAATCAACCTTCTAATCCATTTGAAGCATATGAAGTAATGATGAAAAATAAATATTCACAATGTAGTCTTCAAATGCTTATAGAGCAATCAGCATATATTTTAAATCCATCACTTGAATATGGAAAATATAGTTCACCTGACTTAAGTGTATATGATGAGAAAGACTATGATAGTAGTGAAGAATATGGAGGAAGGTTATGTTAAGAAAGATACTAAATTTCATTAGAATAATTATATCAATATATTTGGTTTTATATATTATTATAATGTCATATTTTACTATCAATAAACAAATTCATAATATTCATAATGCAAATATATGGGGATATTATTATATGAAAGTAGATAATGAATACAATAAAAATGATATTCCAAAAGATAGATATATTATTTTACAAATATCATCTGATTTTAATGTTGGAGACTATGTTATAGTAAATGAAAATGATTCTTATAAACTAAAAAAAGTTACTAAAGTAGATAATTTTGAATATACATTAAATTATAGTAATTTAGATGAAGAAACAACCGCAACAAATAGCGCTATAATATCAAAAGTAGTATATAATAATGCAACATTTAGTAATTTATTTGGCTTCTTTACAAATATAATAACAGTAATAATATTATTTGTAATAGTTGTTATGATTCCAAACATTACTTATAAAAGATATAATTAAGATAAAGCATTACTCATAATAATGCTTTTTTTAATGCATAGAAACATATATATTTCATAGAATTTATTAGACTAGAAAGAAGGTATATATGGATAAAACACAAATTATAAAAAGTCTTGATAAGAAATCTGGTGGTGAAATATATTTAGGAGTAGTAGGATCTGTTAGAACAGGAAAAAGTACTTTTATAAAAAAATGCATAGAAACTCTTATTGTTCCAAATATAGAAAACGAACAAGAAAAGAAAAAATGTATTGATGAAATACCACAAAGTGGAAGTGGAAAAACTATAATGACTATTGAGCCTAAATTTGTACCTAGTAGTGGTGCACATATTGATTTAAATGGTCTTAAAACTAATATTAAATTAGTGGATTGCGTAGGCTTTGTTACTCCAAATGCTCTTGGTTATGAAGATGAACTTGGAAATCCTAGAATGGTAAAAACTCCTTGGTTTCCAGAAGAAATGCCATTTGTAGAGGCGGCAGAACTCGGAACTCAAAAAGTAATAAAAGATCATGCAACCATAGGAATTGTTATTACAACAGATGGTTCATTTGGTGAATTATCAAGAAGTGACTATACTCATACTGAAAATAAAGTAATTAGTGAACTCAAAAATATCAATAAACCATTTATTGTTATAATGAATACTATTAATCCAAATGATTTAAATACTAAAACTCTAGTAGATGGTTTAAAAGACAAATATGATGTTCCAGTAATACCAATGAATATAGAAACAATGACAGAATCAGATATTATTAATATATTAAGAGAAGCTCTTTATGAATTTCCAGTTGACCATATAGAATTTAATATTCCAGATTGGATAGGAGCATTAAAAATAGAGCATCCACTAAAGCAAAAATTTATAACTAAGATGAAAGAATCTATTACAAATGTAGATAAATTAAGAGATGCAGAAAATATCAATGTTAATATTTTAAAAGACGATGAAATATCAAATGCATATATTAGTTCACTTGATACAGATGATTCATTAGTTACAATTACATTAGAAGCAAAAGAAGAATTATTTAATGAGGTTTTAAAAGATTTAGTTGGTGAAAATATTAGTTCTAAAGGAGACCTAATTAAATTATTTCAAGAATATAGTAGTGGTAGAGGAGAATATGAAGGTATAAAAGATGCTTTAAAGCAAGTATATAAAACTGGGTATGGAATTGTTTTACCAAAAGTAACAGATATGAAATTAGAAAAACCAGAAGTAATTAAACAAGGTGGAAGATATGGAATTAAATTGCAAGCAAAAGCATCAAGTATCCATTTAGTTAAAGTAGATGTTGAAAGCAGTTTTGAACCAATCATAGGAAGTGAACTTCAAAGTAAAGAATTAATAGATCACCTAATGAAAGATGAATCTAATCCAGAAAAAATATGGCAAAGCGAAATATTTGGTAGAAGTTTAGATGAAATAGTATCAGAGGGAATACAAGCTAAATTGTCATTATTATCTGAAGCATCGAAATACAAATTATCCCAAACAATTCAAAAAATGGTTAATAAAGGTAGTAGCAATTTAATAGCTATCGTATTATAAATATTACCTCAAAATAAAAAATGAGGTTTTATTTTGTAGTGTTTTATATAACTTTTTGCGTATAAAATAGTAGGAGGTAAAATGTATAGATATATAAAAGCATATGAATTAGGTTACACAGAAGGTATAAAGGATTCACTTTATGATTTAAGAAATAATAAAATAAAAAAATTTAAAAAAATTGATAAAGATGAAATAATGTCTAAGTTATACGATATAGGTTATATAGAAGGATATACAAGATTTTATAAAAATATAAAAAAAGAATCTTTTAATTCATACAAAAATATTGTATAATTTTATATATAATATGGAGGATATCTTATGAATAAAAAAGGATTTACATTAATTGAATTAATGGCAGTATTAATAATAGTTTCTGTTGTTAGTGTTAGTTCAATAATTGCTTTTAATCAAATTGATAAAGATACTTCTAAGAATGAACTAGAAAATACTTATAAAGAAATTCAAAGATCAGCTATATTATATTTAGATTTAAATGATGTTTGGTTAAAGAGTTTTGTAAGTGAAAAAAATATTGATATAAAATTGGTAGAACTTAAAAATTGGAATTATATTAGTGATGATATAAAAGATTCCGTTAATGATAAAGAAATATCTGATAATTATATTGTAAGAATTTATGTCTCAGGAGAAGAAAAAAATATATATACAAATACATGTATTTATGAAAATAAAACAATAGATAATGTTCAAAAATCTGTATGTGTAGCTGATGAAAATGGAAAGTATGATTTTGATGATAATTCACTAGTAGGAGTAGCTTGTTGTAAATAAAGGGTTTGACCCTTTTTTAATTCATAAAATTTATTGACAAACATTTATTCGCGTAATAAAATATATATGTAATTATTAATGAGCTAAATGTTTGTCTTTTACTTTACACTCAAAAGTGTTATAATATGCAAGATTTTAGCAAATACTATAGTGAGGTGTACATATGGATAAAATAATTATAAAAAATGCAAGAGAAAATAATTTAAAAGGTATAAATATTGAAATTCCTAAAAATAAATTAGTTGTTATGACAGGAGTAAGTGGAAGCGGAAAATCAAGTTTAGCATTTGATACGATTTATGCTGAAGGACAAAGAAGATATGTAGAAAGTTTAAGTGCATATGCAAGACAATTTTTAGGAAATATGCATAAACCTGAAGTAGATTCAATTGAAGGGTTAAGTCCAAGTATCTCAATAGATCAAAAATCAACAAATAAAAATCCAAGAAGTACAGTTGGAACAATAACAGAAATATATGATTATTTAAGGCTTTTATATTCTCGTATTGGGGTACCTTATTGTCCAAAACATAATATTCCAGTTAGTGAACAAAGTATAGAAGAAATGACTAATAAAATATTAGAATATGAAGTTGGAACAAAAATAGAAATTATGGCTCCAGTAGTTCATGGTGAAAAAGGAACACACAAAGACTTATTAGAAGATTTAAGAAAAGATGGATATGTTAGAGCAAAAATAGATGGAGAAATAGTAGACTTAAATGATGAAATTAATTTAGAAAAAAACAAAAAACATAATATAAATGTTATTATTGATAGAATAGTAATAAAAGAGGATTCAAGAAGCAGAATATTTGAAGGAATAGAATCTTCTACCAAACTATCAAATGGAAAAGTAGTTATTAATATAATTGGAGATAAAGAAATTGTTTTTTCAGAAAATTATGCATGTCCATTGTGCGATTTTAGTTTGCCAGAATTAGAACCAAGATTATTTTCATTTAATAGTCCATATGGTGCTTGTCCAGATTGTAAAGGTTTAGGGGTTACAATGCACATTGATGAAGATGTATTAATTCCAGACAAAACAAAATCAATTATGGGTGGAGCTATAGCTTCATTTCAAAGCGGTGAAACATTAAATATAGCATATAAAAAATTGGCTTTAGTTGCTAAACATTATAATATTGATTTATATAAACCAGTAAAAGACTTGACTCGTGAAGAATTAGATATAATTTTATATAGATCTCCAGATAGAATAGACTTAACACTTACTACAAGGAGTGGAAGTACATTAAAAAGTTATGACTATTTTGAAGGAATCATCACAAATTTAGAAAGAAGATATATAGAAACAACAAGTGCACCAATTAGAGAATGGATAGAAAAATATATGACAGAACTTCCATGCCCAACTTGTCATCAAGCAAGACTTAAAGATGAACCATTAAGTGTTAGAATAAACGGAAAAAATATATATGAAGTAACCAATTTAAGCATTAAAGAATTAATAAATTTTTTTGATAAATTAAAGTTAAATAAAGAACAAACAGAAATATCATTTTTGATTATTAAAGAAATAAAAGAAAGATTAAATTTCTTACAAAATGTCGGCTTAGAATATTTAACATTATCTCGTGAAGCAGCAACATTAAGTGGTGGAGAAGCACAAAGAATTAGATTAGCTACACAAATAGGAAGCAGACTATCAGGAATACTTTATGTATTAGATGAGCCATCAATTGGCTTACATCAAAGAGATAATGAAAAACTAATAAATTCATTAAAAGAAATGAGAGATTTAGGTAATACATTAGTAGTCGTAGAACATGATACGGATACTATGCTAAATGCAGACTATATAGTAGATATTGGACCAAAGGCAGGCGAAGAGGGCGGATATTTAGTATTCGAAGGAACACCAGAAGAATTAATGAAATGTGATACTTCTATTACTGGTAGATACTTAAGTGGAAAAGAAAAAATTGAGATTCCAAAGACAAGAAGAAATGGAAACAAAAAATCAATCAAATTAACTGGATGTAAAGAAAATAACTTAAAAAATATAAGCGTAGAGTTTCCATTAGGCAAATTTATTTGTGTAACTGGAGTAAGTGGAAGTGGAAAGAGTACATTAGTAAATGAAATATTATGTAAAATTTTATCAAGTAAAATAAATGGTTCAAAAGAAAAACCAGGTCAATATAAAGATATAAAAGGATTAGAAAACATTGATAAAATAGTAAATATTACACAAGATCCAATAGGAAGAACGCCACGTTCAAATCCTGCAACATATACAGGCGTTTTTGATAGTATTCGTGATGTATTTACACAAACTAAAGAAGCAAAAATTAGAGGATATGATAAAAGTAGATTCAGCTTTAATGTAAAAGGTGGAAGATGTGAAGCATGCTCTGGAGATGGAGTTAAGAAAATTGAAATGCATTTCTTACCAGATGTGTATGTTCCATGTGATGTATGTAATGCTACAAGATACAATAAAGAAACATTAAAAATAAAATTTAAAGGATTAAATATATCAGAAGTATTAGATCTTAGAGTAGACGAAGCCTTAAAAATATTTGAAAATGTTCCAAAAGTTTATAAAACTCTAAAAGTTATGCACGAAGTTGGACTAGGATATGTAAAATTAGGTCAAAGTGCTGTAACACTTTCAGGAGGAGAGGCTTCACGTGTAAAATTAGCAAAAGAATTACAAAAGAAACCTACTGGAAAAAGTTTGTTTGTGTTAGATGAACCATCAACCGGATTACATCAAGATGATATTAAGAAATTATTAATTATTTTAAATAGAATAGTTGATAATGGAGATACAGTCATTGTAATAGAACATAATTTAGATATAATTGCACAAGCAGATTATATTATAGATTTAGGCCCAGAAGGTGGAGATGATGGAGGAACTATAGTTGCAAAAGGAACGCCAGAAGAAGTTGCTGAAAATCAAAACTCCTATACTGGAAAATACTTAAAAAATATGCTACATCAGTAGTATAATAAGCTTACTATAAAATATAAAAACTTAAACACTTTAATTGAAGAATAACTAAATATCTTGACCAAATGAGTGGTTTTTTCTATAATTAAATAAAAGTAGGTGATAAAAGTGGAAGAGATGATTAAAAAATTGTCAACAGGAGCCTCAAATTTTCTTATTGATGTTTTAGTAGGCTTGATAGTATTAGTAGTTGGCTTTAGAATAATTGCGTGGTTAGAAAAAAATTTAAAGAAAGAACATAAATTTTCTAAATTAGATAAGACTGCTAAAAGTTTTATTGTAAGTTTTATAACTATTTCATTAAAAGTGGTCTTAATATTTATTGTTCTTACAATAGTTGGAGTGCCAACAGCATCATTAATAACTGTGATTGGCTCATGTGCAGTAGCAGTTGGTTTAGCATTACAAGGAGGACTTTCAAATATAGCTGGTGGTTTAATGATTTTAATATTTAAACCATTTCAAGTTGGAGATTATATTAAAGTTAACGAATTTGAAGGAACAGTAAAATCTATAACTATGTTCTATACTTCAATAACAACTATAGATAACAAAGTAATACAGTTGCCAAATGGTAATCTAACAAACTCTAATATAACAAACTATAATGCAAACCCTAAAAGAAGAGTGGATTTAGAAATATGTGTGAGTTACAACAGCAATATAGATAAAGTTAAAAAAATTTTAAAAAGTGTAGTAGATAAAAATGAAAAAATCTTAAAAGACGATGGCAATCTTATTAGATTAATAAAGCATGATTCATCATCATTAAACTTTGCTGTTAGATCTTGGGTTAAAACAGAAGATTATTGGGATGTGTATTATGATTTGTTAGAAAACATAAAAGAAGCATTTGATGAAAATAATATTGAAATTCCATTTCCTCAAATGGATGTTCATATAGACAAATAGGCATTAAAATTTTTAATGCTTTTTTCTTTAAAATATCAAATAAATATGTTATTATATATATGATAGAGGTGTATAAGTATGGCAGAAAGTACATTATTTCAAATAAAAAAATCTGTTTATGATTATGTTATGTCATTTAGAAATGATTATCTAAAAACATCTAGTAGTCGTTCTAAAGATACATATACTTTACTGGCAGAAGAATATAACACATTAAATTCCATACATTCAGTTAGCGATTTAAACGCATATATAAAAAAAGTAGAGACTATGATATCTAATATTAATAATAAGATTAATAGATTAAAAGAAAGTTATAAAGCTATTAGTGCAAGTAACCCAACTGACTATAATTTAAGAAGAATAAGTAATGAAATAAGAGCTTTGCATACAAAATTAGAAATATATCAAACACTATTAAATAAAATAAAATCAAAAGAGCAAGATAAAAAGTCAGATTTTCCACCTCTAGATCAAACAAAGACACAAACTCAAACAAAAAACTCTAAATTTACTGAAACAAAGCCTTTAGCAGTAACACCGGTGCAAACTAAGCCTGTAGTAGAAACAAATACTCCAAATGTTGTAATAAATCAAAATGGTCAAAGAATGGTAAAAACCGCTTCTGGAAAATATATTAGAGAAGATGTAAAAAAATTATATGATACATCAATAGAAATTATTAATAAATATAAAAAGTTATATTCAAATACGTTATCAAGCGATGAAAAGAAAAAGTTAAGAATAGAAATATATAACTTAACTGAAACTAGAAGACAAAACTTGTCAAGCTTACTACCAGATGAAGAAGCAGCAAGAATAGAAATGTTAGAAAGTTATGAAAAGCAGTTTGCATCAGAAGCAGTTCTAACAAGTAAAGAAACAGTTTCTTTAGATAAAACAAGTTTTATTTCACAAATAAAAAGTTACCTTAGTGACTTGGGAGACTTAAAAATCAAAGGCACAAATTCAAGTAGATATAAAAGTGATGAATCTAAATCCCAAGGCGAAAATCAAACTGAGGTTGATAAACAAGTTAAAAGAAATATGTATAATTTTACCAACATGATTAATAGTTTATTTGGAAAAAGAGAAGTAACAATATTAGAAGAAGATAATAATGTAAAATACACAACTAAAGATTTACTATCATATATAAGTACATATGGATTTGCAAGAGATTTCCAAGAGTATAGTAAAAATAATGCCAGAATGAAAGTAGGAAACAGCGAATTAAATAGAGAAAGATATAATCAAAATATGGATTTAATTGGTAGAATGATAGAAAAATTAGGCATTATGTCATCTTCAAGAATAGATGCAATTGGTGGAAAAATAAGTATAAAACCATCTAATGAAAAATTACTTGAAACAAAAAGTAAAATTTCATCAACAATAACTGAAATATACAAACAAATAGATCTTAAAAAGGTACAAGATGAACAAATATCTAGGTAAAATTAAACATCAAATATTAGTAATAGTTATGTGCTTATTACTAGTTGTATCTACCATAACTGGTGTAACTTATAGTTCATTTCTAACTACAGATGAAGGCTCTAACAATACAATAAAAACAAGTGATTTTAAAATAGAATATTGCGACAATTTAGATTGTTCAAATATAAATAAAAGTATAATTGGATTAGATGAAAATGGCAATCATACTGAAATTTATCCATATAAAACAATAAATGAAGCATTATCTTCAACCCCATATATATTTAATATAAAAAATAATAGTAGTTTTAATTCAAAATTAAATATTAAACTAGTAGAAAATAAAGATTATAAATTAACTGATGAATACAAAAACTATACAAAATTAACTGACAAATATAGTAACTATCTAATGGTGGCTATCAATAACTGTAATAATACAGATGAAACATTAATTTATAAATATAGTGAATTAAAAGACAATATTATTATAAAAGACTTGCAAATTAACACTAAAGGAAGTATTACTTATTGCTTATGGATTTATTTAGATTCTAAAACTCCAAATGATGTTCAATCAACATATTTTATTGCAGATATTAATTTTGAAGGAGAATATATACCAAATAACAATTAAGAGTTTCAAAAACTCTTTTTTTGTGTTAAAATCTTATTTATGGAAAGAGATAAAATTAGAAATTTTTGTATAATCGCACATATAGATCATGGTAAGAGTACTCTAGCTGATAGAATACTTGATGTTTGTCATGCAGTAACAGAAAGAGAAAAAAAAGATCAAATACTTGATTCTATGGATTTAGAACGTGAAAGAGGAATAACTATTAAATTAAATGCAGTAGAATTAAAATATAAAGGATACTTATTACATTTAATAGATACTCCAGGTCATGTAGATTTTAGTTACGAGGTTTCAAGAAGTTTGGCCGCATGTGAAGGAACAATATTAGTAGTTGATGCTACACAAGGAATTGAAGCTCAAACACTTGCTAATCTATATCTAGCATTAGATGCTAACTTAAAAATAATACCAGTAATTAATAAAATAGACTTACCAAATGCTGACCCTGAAAAAGTTGCTAATGAACTTGTTAATACAATAGGATTTGAAAGAGACGAAATAATTCTTTGTTCAGGTAAAACAGGAGAAGGAGTAGAAACATTATTAGATGCTGTAATAGAAAAAATACCTGCTCCAAAAAGCAATTCAAATAAATTAAGAGCATTAATATTTGATAGTTATTTTGATCCATATAAAGGCGTAGTTGTTTTAATTAGAGTAGTTGATGGTTGTGTAAAAATAGGAGATAAAGTTAGATTTATTAATAGTAATGTAGTATATGAAGTATTAGAACTTGGAAAACATAATCCTCATGAAGTAAAAAAAGATAAGCTCGAGAGTGGAGAAGTAGGCTTTTTAAGTGCTTCAATTAAAAGCATTACCGAAGTAGAAGTTGGAGATACAATTTGTATTGACGGAGAAATAGTAGAAGCACTACCAGGATATAAGCCAATGAAACCAATGGTATTTAGTGGGTTATATCCAATAGATAGTTCTAAATACAATCAATTAAAAGAAGCACTATTAAAACTAAAATTAAGTGATGCTTCATTGGTATTTGAACCAGAAACTTCTGTAGCATTGGGATTTGGTTTTAGATGTGGTTTTCTAGGACTTCTTCATATGGAAATAATTGAAGAAAGAATTGAAAGAGAATTTGGAATAGATATTATTGCAACATCACCTTCAGTTATTTATGAAGTAATTATGACTGATGGAACTAAAGTAGAAATAGATTCACCATCAAAAATGCCAGACCCAGCAAAAGTATCAAAAATATTAGAACCATATGTTAAAACAAATATATATGTACCAAGTGAATATGTAGGATCAATAATGCAATTATGTCAAGACAAAAGAGGTACATATCAAGGTATGAATTATATAGATGAGACTAGAGTAAACATAGTATATGAGTTACCATTATCAGAAATAGTATATGATTTCTTTGATAAATTAAAAAGCTATACAAAAGGTTATGCATCATTCGATTATGACTTTATTGGCAATAAAGAAAGTAAATTAGTAAAAATGGATATTCTATTAAATGGTGAAATAGTTGATGCATTAAGTGTAATAGTTCATAAAGACTTTGCATATAAAAGAGGAAGCATCATTTGTAAGAACTTAAAGAAAATTATTCCAAGACAAATGTTTCAAGTTCCAATTCAAGCAAGCATTGGTTCTAAAGTAATAGCTAGAGAAGATATTTCAGCAATGAAGAAAAATGTATTAGCTAAATGTTATGGTGGAGATGTTTCACGTAAAAGAAAACTTTTAGAAAAGCAAAAAGAAGGTAAAAAAAGAATGAAACAAGTTGGTAGTGTATCAATACCTCAAGAAGCATTCTTAACTATATTAAGTACAGATCAAATGGAAGATTAATGAAAGAAAGTAATGTTATTATCGTATTTTGTTTCACGGGTTTCATTACTTTCTTTTATTTCTGGAATTAATTTCTTTTCTTTGCTTATAAATGGTCTTATTTCTTTATAAACAGGTATAGACTTTTTAATAACATTTAATGTTTTATTAGTAGTAGATACAATTTTGGAAAGGTTGATTCCTTTAAAAAAATTTAAATTCATAAAATCACTCTCTAATATATAATATAATAATTCTTGAAAAAAATACTAAAAAAGATTTTTATTTTTAAAAATGTATGCTATAATTTTAAGTGTAGAATAAAAAGGAAAGATAAATATGGTAGAGAGTAACGTAAAAACAGGTAACATATTTGCATTTATTTGGAATAAGTTATTTAAAGGTATCTTTAATGAATGGACTGCATTAATAGGTGCATTTATTGAAGGATTTAAATTTGTTTTTATAACAGGAATTCCAGTATTTATTAAAGACTTATTTTCAGAATGGTTTAAAGACAATAAAGAAATGTCTAAATTAAAGAAAGAAAATGGAGATACTTTTGATAAAAGAGCAAAGGAATGGTTTGAAAAGAAATATAATAATTTATCTTTTGTAAAAGAAGCAAAACGTAAAAAAGAAGCAAATCTTATTCCAATAGTTGTTGATGCTGATGAAGAAGATGCAACTGCTAAATTTAAACAAAAACAAAATTTTAGATATATGGCTAAAAATAAAGAGGGCAAAATAATCAAAGATTACTTTAGTGCATATTCTAAAATGGATGTATATTCATACTTAATGGATGAAGGAATGACAGTTTACTCAATTGAAGTTACAAAATCATCTAGCTTCTTACATGCAGATTTAGGTGCAGGCAAAAGAAGAATGTCTAATAAAGATTTAACATTCTGGCTTACACAATTATCTACTTATGTAAAAGCAGGTATTCCATTAACAGATGCAGTTAAAGTTTTAGCACAGCAAGATAATAGAAGTAAATATAAAACATTATATGAATCAATTATATTTGAGTTGACAACAGGTAATACTTTCTCAGAAGCATTAAGAAAACAAGGAAATTCATTTCCACCATTACTAGTAAATATGATTAAATCATCAGAAATGGTTGGTAATATTGAAGACACTTTAGATGAAATGAGTGCTTACTATCAAGAAATAGAAGAAACTAAAAGAGCAATTATATCTGCTCTTGCATATCCAATGATAGTTCTTGTTTTTGCAATTGGAATCGTCACATTTATGCTTGTATATATAGTTCCACAATTCCAGAGTGTTTACGAATCAATGGGAGCTGAAATAAATCCAATAACACAAGCATGTTTAGATGTATCAGAATTTTTAAAAACGAAGTGGATGTATATTGTATTGGCAGTTATATCAGTAATAGCAGCATACACATATTCATATAAAAAGATAAAATCATTTAGATATACAATGCAAAGTTTCTTTATGAAATTACCAGTTGTTGGTAAATTAATGATAGCAAAAGAAATGGCTCTTTTCTCAAGAACATTCGCAACATTACAAAAGAACAATGTATTATTAACAGATAGTATTGATATACTAGCTAAAATAACATCAAATGAAATATATAAAGAAATAATGATGCACACAATAGAACACTTACTTGTAGGTGATAAGATGAGTGAATCATTTAAAGATCACTGGGCAATTCCAGATGTAGCATATTTTATGATAGTTACTGGAGAATCTACTGGTGAACTTGCAGAAATGTTAGATAGAGTAGCAGATTTCTATCAAAAACAAGAAAGACAATCAGTTGGTGCAATTAAGACATTCATAGAACCAGTTATGATTTTATTCTTAGCAGTAATGGTTGGATTTATCTTAGTAGCAATTTTAGTTCCAATGTTTGGAATTTATCAAACAGTTGCATCATAATAGGGGGAGAAAATATGAAAATATTTTATGCAATATGGGTTACTATTCTTGGTGCAATTCTAGGGAGTTTCTTAGGTTGCATGGGATATAGAATACCAAATAAAATAAAAACTACTTACCCAAGTAGTTTTTGCTCTAATTGTAAAAAATCACTTAAATGGTTTATGAATATTCCAATAATATCCTATATATTATTAAAAGGAAGATGCTATTATTGTAAAAAGAAATATGGATTTATATATTTTTTATGTGAAATTCTAGGAGCATTGTTATTTTTATTAAATTATTTATTATATGATTTCACATTAGACTTTTTTATTTCATCAATACTAGTTTGTATGTTATTAGTTACAATAGTTAGTGATTTTTTATATTATTATATATCTGATAGAGTTTTAATTATTTCAAGTATTTCATTATTAATAATAAAATATATATATTTAGGTTTAGATAATACATTAATGTATTTATTATCTGGAATTTGCATGTTTGCAATAATGTATGCTATTAAAATATGTGGAAATATTATATTTAGAAAAGAATCTTTAGGTGATGGAGATATAAAACTAATGGGTGTACTTGGAATATCTATTGGATTATTTAATAGCTTTATTGCATTATTTTTAGCCTCTATAACTGCATTAATTTATTCATTAATAACTATGAAGAGAAATAGAGAAAATCTAGTACCATATGGTCCATTTCTAATATTCGGAACACTTTTAGTGGTTTACCTATCAAACACATTAGTTCCATACATAACTGAATTATTTACATTTTAAAAGTATTGAATCGAATAAAAATTTAAGTTAAAATATACATGTTTAGGTGATTTTATGAATATTGAAAAAGTTGGAAAATATATTTCTGAATTAAGAAAAAAAGAAGGACTTACTCAAGAAGAATTAGCAGAAAAAATTGGAGTTAATAGTAAAACAATTTCTAAGTGGGAAACTGGTATAAATATTCCAGATACAGTCTGTTTATTTGAATTGAGTAAAGTTTTTAATGTAAGCGTTCAAGATATTTTAAATGGTGAAAGAATCAAAGATTCAAGCACTGATGACAGCAAAACATTTATTAATGGAATCAATTTTTATTATAATTCTTTTAAAAGAAAATATATCCTAATACTTTGTGGAATAGTTTTATTTATATGTGTAATTTTCTCTCTTTTTTATACCATAAGTAACTATAATAAAATACAATTATACGATATCAAATCTGAAAATGAAGAATATTCGCTAGAAGGATATTTAGTAATTAATCATGACGAGTCAATTTTTATTCTTAATAATATTTCAAATGAGTCTGAAATGATTGGTACTGATTTAGAACAAGTTATAAAAGAATATAGTATTTGTATAAAAAATGATAAATCTAATGAAACTATATATAGTATAGAAGAAACTTTAGAAAATTATTCAAGAATATCTGAAGTTTTGAATAATATAAAAATTTCATTTTCAATTGACAATAGTGAAACATTAAATGAAAATAAAAATAGCTTTTATTTATTAATTCAATATACTAATAAAAATGATGAAAGAATTGAGAGTATAGTTAATATTCAATTAGAAAAACATTTTTCAAATAATAAATTAATTTATTGAAAATTGTTAGATTCTACTTAAACGTGGAATAGTTCAATTCAAAAGTTGTTTTCCCTTTCAATGATTTTTAATAAAATTATTTTAGGAAGGAGAAAGTATGAAAAAAATAACATTTGTTTTTTTAGTATTAACTTTGTTATTTTTGCCAATTTTTATAAATGCTGATGAAAATGAATTGTTAGAACTTATCTCACAGACAACAAAATATTACAAAACAGTAATTTATCCTAATTATAGTCTAAATCTTTCAACTAGCAATGAAAACATCATATCACAAACCACTGAAATCAGTAAAGAAGAATACAATAATTCAGATTTGCATGTTACAGATACAACAATCGAAACAACATATAAAAAGTTATCATCAAGTATTTTTAAAAATGGCAATTATTATAGGTATAAAGCAGTACTAACATGGAAGACAATGCCTAGTGTAAAAAGCTATGATATAATAGCAATAGGATTTTATCAAAGTGTTAAAATAAAAAATAACAATTTATATTTTACACAAGATTATTGTTTAAGTAGTGGAAAATGTTCATCAACTTCATCAAACTATCCACAAGTATTTGCAGGTGGTGCCGGAACATCTTTTAAATTACAAAGTGGTAGTTTGTCATCATTAAGTCAAACATTATATTTTGATATTGAAAAAAATACAACAGGAACTATAACATCTCAGTTAGTGTCAGCAGATTATGCACATGCCACAGGCTCAATAAGTTTAGCAAATTCTAAAAAATTTACTGTAAATTCTAATGGAATAACTTTAAATGGTGTTTCGTCTTATTATGATAGCATGAACGCTGCAAAAACTTATTGGTCAGGTAGTTGGTAAAAAATGTACATACATAATAAAAATAATGAATTTACTATATGGTAGTAAGATGCAACAATAAATAATTATTTGATATATATAGAACTTATCTTGTTATAAAAAAGACATCATCTTAAAGTGGATGTACATTCTATTTAAAAGATAAGAGATTCTCTTTAAAATTTGTTTCTTTTGTTTTTTAATTCAAGTATGCTTTATTTAATGATAAAGCAGATACTATGAAAGGAACAATAATTATGAAATATTTAAAAATATCTATAGCAGCATTTATGGTAGCATTTATTTGTGCAGCCGTGGGAATTAAAGCATATGCATACCATGGATACACAGGCATTTCTTTACCAATTTTAAAAGGAACAACAACTAAAGGACCACAAACAAAAACACAAACAGGACTACAATACTACGAAAACACTGGAACAATTAATCAATGCACTGGAAATGAAAATGGAGTTCAAGTAGCAGTTCAATCCGAAGCGGGTGGAACCTCAGCATGGCTAGTATTAGCTAGTGCTGGTCAAACAGGTTCATGGGCAAATAATAGTAAATCTACGGTTATACGTTCATACAACATTAAAATGAAAAATAATACCTCATCGCCATGTACTGCTAGTCATAGTGGAATATGGTATCTTGACAAGGGTGCATACAATTTAATACATTAATTTAACAAAATCTGCTTTATCATAAATGTTTAGGAGGATTAATGGTAAATAGTTTTGACAAAAAAATGAAAATAATTTTTGTGATAATTTTTATGGGATTAATTTTAGCAGGAATGCTATATTATTTTATTTTTGAAAGTGGTTATGAAAATTTAAATTTATTAAAAAAACAATATAGTTCTTGTGAATTATATATAAATAGTTCTAATAAAAAAAGGGAGTTACTTAAATCTGAATATAATGAGTTATTTGACTTATCTGAAGAAAATTGCAATGAAATATTAAAATATAATATATCACCAGGAAGTGCATATTTTTTATATGAAAATATTGTTTATAGTGGCATTCTCTCAATAGTTATTCCTTTTTTTATACCAGCTTTGATAATTTTCCCATGTATATATATAATCACAAAAAAATTTGGAAGTAATGAAATAAAAAATTATCTTTTAAGGGATAATTATAAAGGCTATAGAAAGAGAATTTTTAAAATTGCTTATAGTAATATTATAATTATACCACTTGCATTATTACTAATTTTCATAATATCTTTAATAATCTCAAAGAATTCGAATCCAATTGCTGATATTAATTTTTCTTTAGTTCAGCCTAATTTAATTTATAATTATAACAATCCTGTTTTTTATTTATTATATGGATTGATAATTATTTTAAATGTAGCAATGTATGATAATATTGCTTTAATAGTAATGAGTAAAAATAAAAACTTCTTAATATCTTATGTAGAAAGTTTCTTAATTGTTTATATTATTTGGTGTATTAGCGAAATTTTTTTAGGAAATTTATTTCAAACTTTGTTTAATGTGTCATCTGGGAATTTCAGTCTATTGGACATATATAGATGGACTGGAGTAACTAATGCAGGTGTTTTCTTTTTAATTAATATTTTTTGGTTTGTTTTGACATTATTAATAATGATACATTGTTACAAAGATAAAGAAAAAATAATATTAATGTGTGAGAGATAGGTGATATAAATGCAAATTAAAATAAAAAATTTAAGCAAAGACTTTAAAAAAGTAAGAGTAGTCAATAATGTTACAATAACTTTTAACTCAGGAAATATTTATGGAATTGTTGGTAGAAATGGGAGCGGTAAAAGCGTTTTTTTAAAAATGATTTGTGCTTTTTATATTCCAAGTGAAGGAACAATTTGTCAAGACGATTATAATTATATAGAAAATAATTCTTTTCCCAAAAATACTAGAGCTTTAATTGATGGTCCAAATTTCATTTCAAATATTAGTGGTTATGAAAATTTAAAACTACTGGCGTCTATAGAAAATAAAATATCCAACAAAGATATTTTAGAAACGATGAGAATAGTAGGACTTTATGATGTTAGAAATAAAAAATATGGTGAATACTCTTTAGGAATGAAACAAAAACTTGGAATAGCCCAAGTTTTAATGGAAAAACCTGATTGTATTATTTTAGATGAACCATTTAATGGTATTGATAGAGAATCAGTAAAAAAAATTAAGAAAATATTATTAGAAGAAAAAAATAAAGGAAAATTAATAATTATTACAAGTCATATAAAAGATGATATCGAATCATTAGCAAATTATATATTTGAATTTGACTGTGGAGTTTTAAAAAAATATGATAAAAAAAATAAACTATAATTTTAATAGAACAAAAACAATATTCAATTCAATAAAATTTAAGTCAATTTTTTTGTTATGTATATTTTGTACTCTTATAAGTAGTTTTAATGTACCAAGTAATTTAATGTTTGAAAATGCAATTATGTATAACATAAGTACAAGTTTATACCAATTTTTATTGTTTTTTACATTATTTTTAAGTTCAGTATTTGCTATGAATATAATAAATAAAGATTACTCTTCATTCTTAAGATTTAAAGGAAAGAAAGAGTATTTGATTTCATTATTTCAATCAATTACTATTATTAATGCAGTTACTTATATTATTTATTCTATTTTTGGTTTAGTATTTGTTATATTAAAATATAATGGGAATATTAGTTTTATCAAGTTTGATTATTATTCAATTCCATATTTTATTTTTAATATATATTTATATTTAAAATATTTTTGCATATTTAATTTGTTAATAATGATAACAATTTTGATATATAAAAATATAAACAAAATATTGGGATCAATAGTAGGTATTGCAATTTGTGTGGTTAAAGAAAATTATATCTATAGCATTGACCAAGTACAATCTATAGAAAATATTCACTTGTTTTATGGCTATTATTTATATCCATTTGAATATAGTAATTTTCCATTAGATTTATGTGCTTTTTTTCTACAGTGCATATTATTATTAATGATTTATGAATCTATCAAATATCTAAATATTAAATACAATAGAATATCAATGGAGGAATAAATATGAAGTATCTGATTTTGAAAAGTAAAGAAATTATAAAAATTGATATTCTCAAATATGTGTTTAGTTATTACCTATTAACAATATTGTATTTTATAATATATAAAAATACTTTTTTAAGTGGAAATTTATCAATTGAATTTTGTCTAGGTTTGAAACCAATAATTGAGTGTAATAGTATTGAATCAATATTAAAAATTATTTTATTATCATTAATAATTTTTTTAACATATAAGGTATATATATTTGATATTGTACAAAATATTGAGAATGTTTATTTGAGAAGCAATAGTAAAAAAACACTAATATTAAATATATTTATAGTATTATTTTATATTACTATAGTTAGACTTACATTAATATTTATAATAAACTTATTTTATAGAATTACATTTAATACTATTATTTTTGATTTATTATATTGTTATTTTATATCTATCTCTGCAATCATAATATTAAATATAATGTCAAAAGAAGGTTTTATATATAAGATATTATCGGTAATTTTTTGTGCATTTTTATTATTTTTTAGTTTAATAATTATAAAGGTTACATATTTAATTGTTACTTCAATTATTTTTTTAATTTTAATATTTTTAAGTTATTCACCACAAAAATTAGTAGATTTTTTTAAATAATTAATAGAAATTCAAAATATTTAAAAGAAAACAAAAGAAAACCCAAAAGTTTTCTTTTTATTTATGAACTAATACCATAGTACCCACATCAACATTATCATATATTTGACTAGTAATGTAAGGAGGAATATTAACACATCCATGACTTCCACCCCATAGATAAGTAGTTGAGTCATCAAATTCAGCTTGACTTCTCCAATTGGCATCATGAAGTCCAATTCCTTCATTAAAAGGCATCCAATATTGAACATAAGACCAATATGTTTCATCATCAGTTAATATTTCATCTGTTGATTTACCATATATACTAAAACATCCTTCATATGTAGGAGAAGATGGTTTACCAGTAACAATTTTTGTATTAACTATATTTTCATTATTGACAAATAAGTCTAATATTTGATCACTTATATCTATTTCTACATAATCACTATCCAATTTATAAGTACATCCACATGGAATATATCCCTCATATCCTTCACGAGTAACCACATAATCATAAATACCATTAGTAGATAAACGATGCACTTTTTGATATTGCTCAATTTGTCCAATTTCATTTCCATTTTCATCAAAAACACTTACTGCTTCACAAGTAATAA
Source organism: uncultured Clostridium sp. (assembly GCA_964490375.1). GTDB lineage: Bacteria > Bacillota_I > Bacilli_A > RF39 > UBA660 > CAG-1000. The sequence continues at coordinate 13,167 of CAZBAZ010000005.1, read as the reverse complement.
AAAAGTAATCATCTGTTTCTTCATGACTTTCAGAAATAACATTATTGATTATATGTCCACTAGCTTTATAACCACATGTTCCATCTTCAATAACAATAAAATCATAGTTATAATTAGTAGTATATATATAAAACATTTGGTTTTTCATTAATATAGCTATTTCATTTCCATTTTCATCAAATATTGGCATGTTTTCACAAGAATAAGCATAATTATCAACAATGCTTTGTGAAACCACATATGGATTTTCGGTTGGAGTAGGAGTTGGCACTACAGTTGGAGTAGTGGTAGGAATTGGAGAAACCTCAACTGGTAAAGATTGTTCTGCGTTATTTTTATTAAAAAATTCATCTGTATTTTGAATAATTTCCTCTATGGTACTTTTAATAGCTTTTAAAGTTACATTTTGATCTAATTTATCTTTGACAGTACATCCACTTGTTAGTAGAGAATATAATGCAATAGATGCAGCAAGCGTTCTTCTTTTCTTACTTGTCATATTAAATACCCCTTTCATTTGTAGGCACATATTATACCACTTTTATTACTTTTTGTCTAGCAATAAAATTATGCATTTTTTTTGCAAAAATAGATTCAAATAAGTATAAAAATTTGGTATAATTTAGGAAGAAAAAGAGAGGTATAATTATAAAAATATGAAATTAATTGATATAACATGTCCTAAATGCAAAGCAACAATGAAAGTAGACAAGAAAAAGAAAGAATTAAATTGTGAATTTTGTGGCAATAAGATACTTGTAGATGATGAAATAAAGAAAGTTAAAATATTGCACGCTGGTCAAATCACAGAAGAACAAGAATTTAATAATGCAGAAGCAAATTTAAAATTTAAAGATTATGAAAAAGCATATATTGAATATAAAAATTTATCAATAAGATATGCTGATAATAAAGAAATATGGTTAGGTCTTCTTAAAAGTTCAACTGAAGACTTTACTAAAAGAGAATATAATCCTAAATATGAAGAATATTTTCATAAATACGAAAGTTTAGCAAATGAACAAGAAATCATAAAGTATAAAAGAAAATATGATGAATATATAAATACATTTAGTGAAAAAGATAAGAAAGAAGTTTTAAAAAAGCAAAAAAAATTGAAAAATAAAAGTAAAATATTTTTATTATTTCCAATCATTATTTTTTTAATGGTTGCTATAATTATGATTAGTATTATATTCAAAATTTCTCACACATTTATTAAAAATGATACTTTAACAGATACACAAAAAACTAAAGAAAAATATGAAACAGAAATAAACAATTTACAGACTGAAATAGATAAAGAATACAATAATATTAAAACAGAATATGAAGACTTAAAAGAAGAATTAAAGCCTACTCAAAACAAGATAACTGAGTTAAAAAGAAAACAACAAAGTGAATTTATGAAGAATGGACATAGTAAAAAATATTATAATTATGAAGATGAAATAGCAAGTTTGAAAGATAGTATTTCTGAAAAAGAAAGCATGCTAACAACATATAAAAGATGTATCGAAAATGAAATTTGTAGCTCAAAAAAAATTACATCAATTCAAAATTATGATAATTTAGTTTCAAAAAAAAGTAAATTAGAAAGTGAAATGAATAATTTATATAATTAGAAAGGAAAAACACATGACATTAGCAATAATATTATTTATTTTAACATATATTTTAATATTTATATTTTCTGAAAAAAAACACTTAGTTGCATTAATAAGTGCTGTATTATTTGTATTACTTGGAATTTTGCCATCAAATAAAATATTTTCAAGTATAGACTTTAATGTATTATTGATGATACTTGGAATCATGGGAACTGTTAATTTATTTATAGATTCTAAAATGCCAAACAAAATAGCAGATTTTGTTATCGAAAAGTCAAAAAATGTTAAATGGATGACTGTGTATTTAGCAGTATTTGCAGGAATAGTCAGTGCATTTGTAGATAATGTAGCAACTGTTTTAATGATAGCACCAGTAGCACTAACTATATGTAAAAAATTAAATATTAGACCAGTACCAGTAATAATATCAATATCAATATTTTCAAATTTGGAAGGTGCTGCAACATTAGTAGGAGATACAACATCAATTCTTTTAGCTGGTAGTGCAAATATGAATTTTCTTGACTTTTTCTTTTACAATGGAAAATTAGGATTATTCTTTATCATACAAGTTGGTGCATTTTTAGGAGCAACATATCTTGCATTTAAACTAAGAAAAGAAACTAAAAAAATAGATAGAGATGGTAATACAAATGTTAAAGATTACTTTCCAACATTCTTATTATGTGGCACACTTTTATCACTAATAATGTTCTCATTTATTCCAAATAAATTAGATATAACAAATGGACTTATTTGTATGGGATTTTATTTAGTAGGAGTTATTAGAGATTTAATACGTGATAAAGATATAAAAATATTAAAAAATAATTTAATGATGATAGATTATCAAACATTATTATTATTAGCAAGTTTATTCGTAATAATTGGAGGCATTAAGGAAGCAGGGGTAATTAACGAAATAAGCAAATTATTTTTAAGTATATCTGATAATGTGTTTGTATTGTATACTTGTTTGGTATTCTTCTCATGCCTTATTTCTGCATTTATCGATAATATTCCATATGTTGCTACAATGCTTCCGGTGGTAGTAAGTATGTCATTAAGTTTGGGAATAGAACCAACTATTTTATATTATGGATTAATAATAGGAGCAACACTTGGTGGAAATATTACTCCAGTAGGAGCCTCTGCTAATGTGGCAGCTATTGGAATATTAAACAAGAAAGGATATAAAGTTCTTCTTAAAGAGTATTTAAGTTACAGTTTACCAATAACACTAGTTGCAGTATTATCAGGATACATAATAGTATATTTAATGTATATATAGTTTTTTCAAAATGCGAAAAAATGCACTTTACAAACTAAAATTATAGTGATATAATCACTTTATTGTTTAAAAACAAATGAGGAAGACGTTATAAAGCAAGTAGTTTTAAGAGAAATAGTGGTTGGTGAAAACTATTAAACAAAACCTTTATATAAATCACTTCTGATGTTGCTTATGGATAAGATAAGCACGCGTAAATGGCGTTATAAAATTAAGTTAATTAAAGGGATGGTACCGTGCATATTGCACTCCTTGTACTATCTCTTTTATTTTTGGAAAGGAAATGAGGATATGGAATTTAAGAACAATTATGATTTTGTAAAAAATGAAGAAGAAATTCTAAAGTATTGGGAAGAAAATAATACTTTTGAAAAACTTAAAGAACAAAATAAAAATGGAAAGAAGTTTAGATTCATTGATGGCCCAATAACAGCAAATAATAGAATGCATGTAGGTCATGCATGGGGAAGATCAATCAAAGATACATTCTTTAGATATAAGGGTATGAATGGTTATACTAGTCACTATAGAAATGGCTTTGATGGTCAAGGTCTATGGGTAGAAGTAGAAGTAGAAAAAGAATTAGGATTCAAAACTAAAAAAGATATTGAAAATTTTGGATTAGATAATTTTACTAAAGCATGTGTAGCTAGAGTAAAAAAATATTCTGGTATTATTACAGAACAATCTAAGAGATTAGGTCAATGGATGGATTGGGATAATTCATACTATACATTAACTGATCAAAACATAACAAGTATTTGGCACTTCTTAAAGAAATGTAATGAAAAAGGTATGATTAAAGAAACATACAAACCAATGCCATGGTGTGCTAGATGTGGTACAAGTTTATCAGAACATGAAATGACTGGAAGTTACCATGAAGTAGAACATGAGGTTGTATTCTTTAAATTACCAGTTATAGGAAAAAATTACAAAGCATTAGTATGGACAACAACTCCTTGGACTCTATCAGCAAATGTTGCATTAGCAGTTAATCCAGAATTTGATTATGTAGTTGTTAAATTACCAAATGATGAAGATAATTTATTATTATGTAAAACAGTATTCTTAAATAGATTTAAAGGTGAAGGAGAAGTTTTAGATACAATCAAAGGTAAAGATTTAGAAGGATTGAAATTTGAAACTTGCTTCCCAGAATTTGATGCTCAAACTGGTGTAGATCATCCAGTAGTATGTTGGAATCAAGTAGACGATGTTGAAGGTTCAGGTATCGTTCATATTGCTCCAGGCTGTGGTGCAGAAGACTTTGAGCTAGGAGAAAGTATTGGTCTTGCTAAAATAGTACCAATTGATGAAAGTGGTATTATATATCCAGGATTTGGATTTATGTCTGGAAAAAATGCTAAAGAAGTAGCTCCAGAAGTATTTGAAGAATTAAAGAAACGTAATAAACTATTCTTAACTCATAAATATAAACATAGTTATCCATATTGTTGGAGATGTAAACAAGATATCTTATTTAGATTAGTAAAAGAATGGGCTATTGATGTAGATGTTGTAAGAGCAGACTTAATTAGAAATGCTAAAACAGTTAAATATAGTCCAGAACATCAAGGAAAAAGAATGCTTGATTGGCTACAAAATATGGGCAATTGGAATATTTCAAGAAGAAGATTTTATGGCTTACCATTACCATTTTATAAATGTGAATGTGGTCATTTAGAAGTAATTGGTTCAAAAGAAGAATTAAGAGAAAAAGCAGTAGATCCAAGTATTGTTGATAATTTACCAGAATTACATAGACCATGGATTGATGATGTAAAAATAAAATGTCCAGAATGTGGTAAAGAAGTAGAAAGAGTTCCACAAGTAGGAGATGTTTGGCTAGATGCTGGAATCGTTCCATTCTCAACTTTAAAATATTTTGAAGATAAAAAATATTGGAATGAATATTTCCCAGCTGAATTCGTAATCGAAGCACATGAACAAATAAGATTATGGTTCTATTCAATGCTATTTATGTCAACAGTTCTTGAAAATAAAGCACCATATGAATTTGTTAAAACAAGTGGTTTAGTAGTTAAAGAAGATGGAAGTAAATTTAGTAAATCTGATTCAAATTCATTAACATTTAACGATGTAGCAAATACAATAGGTAGTGATGCATTAAGATATAATTACTTAGGAACAAATACATCAAATGATGTAAGATTTGGCTTTAAACTTGGAGAAGAAGCTCAAAAGAAATTGCTTGCTTACTATAACATGGTAGTTTTCTTTAATACATATGCAAGCATTGATAAATTAGATTTAACTGGTTATACTCCAAAGAAGAGTGAATTAACTTTGTCAGATAAATGGTTAATTTGCTTAACAGATAAATTTGTTACTGATGCAAGAAAAGCAATGGATGAATATGAAACAAAACCTGTTATTGATGCATTTGAAAAATATATAGATGAAGTAAGCAACTTCTATATTAGAATTAATAGAAGAAGATTCTGGAAATCAGAAGATGATAATGACAAAAAGAATGCATACTATGTATTATTTGATGCAATTAAGAGAAGCACACAAGTATTAGCACCAATGACTCCATTCTTAACAGAATATATTTGGCAAACAATAATTACTAAATATACTGAAGATGAACCAGAAAGTGTACATTTAAGTAAATATCCTGTAGCTAGTAAATTTAAAATTGATGAATCAATCATTAATGAAACAAGTAATTTAAGAGAAATAATCTCACTTGCTTTAAGAGCTAGAAATGAAAAGAATATCAAAGTAAGACAACCACTTCAAACATTATATGTTATGAATTCTATAGAACATAAAGAATATGTAAATATTCTAAAAAATGAAGTTAATGTAAAAGAAGTTGTTACTTTAGATAATTTTGATTCATTAAAAGATGAATATTTAACACTTAATTTTAAAAATGCAGGAGCAGTATTAAAAGGAAATGTTAATGATGTTAAAATGTTACTTGAAAATGTTAAAGACAACAAAGAATTAGTTAATGCTGTTAAAGAAGGTAAAAATATTACACTAGGTGGATATGATTTAGAAAGTTCACTATTTAATGTTGAATTCAAAGAAAAAGAATCAATAAAAGTAATAAGTGAAAATGGAATTAATGTTGGCTTAGATGTAGTAATTACTAAAGAATTAAAAGATGAAGGAATTCTTCGTGATATAATTAGACAATGTCAAGTATATAGAAAAGAAGCAGGATTCAATGTAGATGATAGAATAACTATTCATTTTGAAAGTAATAATGAAGAAATATTAAATATTTTATCTAAGAATGAAAAATTAGTGTCTTCTGAGTTATTAGCAACATTTAATGAATCAAATAAATATGAATTTACTGACACTATAAAAGATGATTATGAATTAACAGTTCATATGAACAGAATAAAATAATAAGAAGCACTTAATTGTGCTTTTTGTTTATGAAAATTAAATTGATTAATGTAATGTTTTATGCTAAAATATTCGTGTTTTATATTGAGGGATTTATGGAAGAAATAGAACTTAAATATTTAAAATATTGTAGAAAATATATGCATTTAATTAATTTAAAATATTCTAATGCTACAGAAGACATAAAACTAAAAGAAAATCATGGCTTAATTATGAAAAATGGTGTTAGAGATTTAACTATTAAGTCTGGCATGTTAAATGAATCATACACGACTTCTGCAAGTATAGAAGGCTTACTTCATGATATAGGCAGATTTCCCCAATACCTTTTATCTGGAACACTTATAGATACTGAAAGTGAAAAATATACAGGATTCATAAACCACGGAGAATATGGAAGATATATGTTATTAAAAGATGATAAAAAACTTCTTAGATATTTTTTACCAGAAGAAACACAATACGATAAAGTACTAGTAGATGTAGTAGGTGAACACACTAAATTAAGAAATCCAAGCTATATGTATGATATAAGAGAATTAGAAAATATCTTTCCTAATTATAGTTTAGACGAAATATTAAAAAGTGAAAATACTGAATTACTTAACAAATTAATTTCATTAAAAATAAAACTTTTAAAAGAAGTAGATAGTTTAGAAATACTATATAAAGTAAGAGATGGGCTATGGTATCCAAAAATTAGTAGTAATAGTGATGATTATATTAAAGATGAAGTATGGAATATATTTTTGAATTTAAATAGAATAGACATAAAGACTTTAAAAGAAAAAGGATTATGGACATGCAATTCAGGTTTCTTATTAAGATATTCATTGATTCTTAATAACATCAATTTCACAGGTACCTTAAAGTCCATATTAGAAGATGGCACAATTGATAAAATCTATCAAGTACAAAAAGAAAATTCTAAAACAAAAGATGGTAATTTTGAAATAGATGAATTAAAAATAGATCCAAGACTTCAATATGCAACAATTTTTACTAAGTTAGCAGTAGAAAACTTGATTGAATGTAGTAGTGATGGTAAAATAATCACAAAAGAAGATAAAATGCATTCAAAAGAAAAAATATTATCTTTATGGAGGGTATAAATATGAATGATGATAAAGTTAAAAATCTAATAGAATATTTAAAAGAAAATGATTTATATGATGAAGCAGTAGAATTAACAGAATATCAAGTTATTCCGTTCGAAACTGAAGAATATATTGGCTCTTTAGATGGAAATCCAATAATAGAAAAATATGTAAAGACATATACAACATTTATGGGTATAAAAGCAAGTGATGAAAATGTAAGAAGATATTATGGTAAATCCTTAGAAAAGTTAACTATAGCTGTAAAGGATTCTTTTATAGATGAATTATCAATTAATCCAAAATTATATTTTTTAGTATCTACTCATTTTAAATATGATTTAAGAAGCGAAGCAAAAGTTACACTAAAAGATTCATTAAAAGAATTAAGAGATAAATTGCAAATTGAAATTAAACGTCTTAGTGAATCAAAAGACAAAGTCTACGAAAGAAAAAGAAAATTTTAATGAAAGCACAAATAGATATTGAAAACTCTAAAACAGGATTAGTTAATACAATTAATTTAAAAATTATAAAATATGAAAAAGACAATGAAATAATTTTTGATGTTTCTTCTCTTAATGATAGAGAATTAAAACTATTAAAAGATGCAATTAATCAAGAATTAAAATATACTGATATAGAATTATTCTTTATAAATGAAAGTAATATTCCAGAATTTGGTCCAGACTATAATTATGAATTAATAGAAAACAAACTTACACTAAAATATATAAAAAAGAATACAAAAAGCCATATAGAAGAAAAGAACGAAGATTGGACATTAAATTATAGTGAAGAATTTAACTCTTTAGTGGAAGAGTTTCTAAAGACTAATTATAAATATTTATTAATATATGAATCAAATGGTTTAAAATCAAAATATTATAATAACAAACCAAAAGATTCAATATTTATGATATTATTTTTTAATAAGAACTATAAAAAAATTGCACTCTTCAAAAGAAATAAAGAAATCTCTAATAATTTAAGAGATAACTTAGAATATATAAATTCATATAGTGAAGATTAATTATTATTTTTTAAAAATTCACGGAGCATTTTAATTAATGCTCTTTTTTCTATTCTTGAAACATAACTTCTAGATATATGCATAGATTCAGCTATTTCTTTTTGAGTTAATTCATCTTCATTAAATAAACCATATCTTTTCTTTATAATTTCAAGTTCTCTTTTATTAAGAACATTTAAATACTTAGATAGTTTTTTAACATTATCTTTAAACTCAATATCATTTTCGAAATTTTCACTTCGGCTTTCTAAAACATCAATTAAAGTAACATCGCCTCCATCTTTATCATGACCTATAATATCATTTAAACTAATATTATTGTTATATTTGCGATTACTTCTAAAATACATAAGAATTTCATTTTCAGCACACTTAGCAGCATAAGTAGTTAGTTTTACATTTTTATCTTTCTTATAAGAATCAATTCCTTTAATTAATCCAATAGTTCCAATACTAATTAAGTCATCACTAGAAGTACCTTTCATTTCATATTTCTTAACTATATGAGCAACTAGTCTTAAATTATGTTTTATTAATATATTTCTTGCTTCCTTATCACCAGATAAATGTCTTTCTAAATAATACTTTTCAAGTTCATTACTTAAAGGCTCATCAAATACATTTAATGAATAACTAGTAGTAAACATCATAACTTCACTAAAAAACTTTTTAATTTTATCAAATAAATTCTTCATATTAAATAATATGTTTTATGATATAATTTATTTATAAAAGTTAAATAATATTATGGAGTTTTTATGGTACATTTAGATATAGAAAAATATAAGAAATATAGTGATTTTGAAATAGAAGCATATAATAATCTTTATAAAGAAATATATTCAAAATTTGAATCAGTAAGTCCTAAAAAATATAACTTAAAATTATTACTTATTAGTGATACTCACGGAAGTTTAGAATATGATTATGATTTTGAATTGTTTGTTAAAAATAATAGTTATGATTTATGTATTCTTCTAGGAGATATAAATGGAAGTGATTTAAAGACTATATTGAAGTTTATAAAAGTGGAAGATATAATTGCTATTCATGGTAATAATTATCCATTAGAACTATATAATTTGTTTTCTATTAATGATATAGATAATAAAGTAATTGACTATAATGGTATAAAAATTGCAGGTATTTCAGGTTCTTTTGGCAGTAGAACAAACAAATATATTTTTTATAGCCAATATAATAATTTAAAAGATATGATGGCTTTAACAAGTTCTGATATTTTAATAACACATGATGCATCATTTAAAAACAATTCTTATAGAATAGGTCTAATCGGAATAGATTATTATTTAGTTAAAAATAAAGTAAATTATCATTTTCATGGTCACTTACATAATAGTTATGAAAATGTTTATTTAAATGGAACAAAAGAAGTATGTGTTTATAAATATAGAATCATTAATATATAATTTGCTAAAAGGTTTGTGTAAAGCGAACAAATAGTGTCATTTAAATATTTGCCATAAATAAAGGCTTCATGTTTTTTAGAACAACTTTTTTAAAAAAGTCAATTTACATTTATAACAATTTTATAAAAAAATTAACGCAAAAAACATTTACAAATGTAAAAAAATATTATACACTTTGATTAAGTTAAGAAAAATATTAACGAGTGAAGGTGAGGAATATTATGAAGAAGGATTTTTTTGATGACATTATTGTCGTTAAAAGAAGTGGCCAACGGGTAAGTTTTAATGATGCTAAAGTGGCTATAGCTGTAAAAAAAGGTTTTGACAGTGTATATGAAGAATATGATGAAAAGGAAGTTAATAAGGTAAAAGAAAAAGTACTTAAATATATTGAAAAAGAGTACAAAGATAGAAAAACTATTAATGTTGAAGATGTACAAGACGCTATTGAAAAAATTCTTCAAGACATGAAATATAATGAAGTATATGAATCTTTCAAAAATTATAGAGAAAGAAGAGCTGCTTCAAGAGAGGCTTTTGTAGTTAAACAACAACATAAGTTTGTTAAAGCTATTGAATCTTTAGGATTGAAATCAGCTACAGAAGAAAATGCAAAAAGAGAAAATGCAAATGTTGATGGTGATGGTCCAATGGGAACTATGTTACATTTTGGCTCAACAGTATCAAGAGAATTTGCAAAAGCATATTTAATGGATGCTAAATACAGCAGAGCTCATGATGAAGGAACTATTCATATCCATGATTTAGATTTCTGGGCTATGGGTACTACAACATGTACTCAAATTGATTTAAATAAACTATTTAAAAATGGATTTTCTACTGGACATGGATATTTAAGAACTCCAAATAGTATTAATAGTTATTCAGCCCTAGCTGCTATAGCTATTCAAGCTAATCAAAATGAACAACATGGTGGACAAAGTATTCCAGCATTTGATTATTACTTGGCTCCTGGAGTACTTAAAACATTTAAAAAAGAATTTAAACAAACATTATATAATTTATTAGAATTTGAAGGTTTTATAGAATTTTTAAACTTTAATAAAATTATTGATATTATAGATAAACTAAATAGTATTGAATTTGATATGAATTTATTTGATGAATTTACATCAAAAAATACTAAAATAAAAAGTATATTTGATAATGCGTATAAACAAGCGTTTAATAAGACAGATAGACAAACATATCAAGCTATGGAAGCATTTATTCATAATCTAAATACAATGCATTCAAGAGCGGGAGCACAAGTTCCATTTAGTAGTGTTAATTTTGGTACAGATACATCTGTAGAAGGAAGAATGGTTATTAAAAATTATTTACTTGCTACTGATGCAGGACTTGGTCATGGAGAAACACCTATATTTCCAATATCAATATTTAAAGTAAAAGAAGGAGTAAATTATTTTAAAGAAGATCCAAACTATGATTTATTTAGATTGGCTTGTAGAGTTTCTGCTAAAAGATTATTCCCTAATTTCTCATTTATTGATGCATCATTCAATAAAAAATTCTATGTTGAAGGCGACTATAATACAGAAGTTGGATATATGGGATGTAGAACAAGAGTTCTTGCAAATGTATGTGGTCCAGCAGTAACTCCTAGTCGTGGAAACTTAAGTTTCACATCAATTAATTTACCAAGATTAGGAATTAAATATGGTATAGCATTAGGCGAAAGAACTAAAGCAGATATGAAAGGGTTCTATAAAGAATTCGATGAAATAATTGATTTAGTAAAAGGTCAATTATTACAAAGATTTGAATGTCAATGTTCAAAGTCAAAAGCAAATTTCAAATTTCTACTTGGAAGTGGAGTATGGTTAAATAGTGAAAAACTAGATTATAATAGTAAATTAAGGACTGTATTAAAACATGGTACACTTTCAATAGGATTTATAGGTTTAGCAGAAACATTAAAAGCATTGCTTGGTGAACATCATGGAGAAAGTGAAAAAGCACAAAAATTAGGTTTAGAAATAATTGGACACTTAAGAAAAAGATGCGATGAATTTTGTGAAGAATATAATTTAAACTTTACCTGTCTTGCAACTCCTGCTGAAGGATTGAGCGGTAGATTTGTAGCAATAGATAGATCCATTTATGGAAAAATCAAAGGTGTAACAGATAGAGATTATTATACAAACTCTTTCCATGTACCAGTTTATTATAGAACTTCAGTTAAACATAAATTAGAAGTAGAAGGAAAATATCATACATTAACTAATGCAGGACATATTTCTTATATTGAATTAGATGGTGATACAGTTAATAATGTAGATGCATTCGAAAGCGTAGTAAGAATTATGCATGACTGTGATATAGGATATGGAGCTATCAATCACCCAGTAGATAGAGATCCAGTTTGCGGATATGTTGGTGTTATTAAAGATGTTTGTCCAGGATGTGGCAGACATGAAGGCGAAGGAGTTGAAATGGAAACAATCAACAACTTCAATTGTGGGTGTTAAATATGAAAAGTGAGGTAATTGAAATGGAAGAAAAGAAAAAAGGAAAAATCGTTGGTGAAGGAGTTAAATTCGATAGAATCAGAAGAATAACTGGTTATTTAGTTGGTACTGTAGATAGATTTAATAATGCTAAGAAAGCAGAAGTTAATGATAGAGTAAAACATACTGGAGTACATGCAGAATGAAAATTAGAATGGCCGCTTCATTCGATGGTAAGAGCATCCAAACTGATAGTATTGTAGATGGACCAGGATTAAGAGCAGTTATTTGGACACAAGGATGTTCTCATAATTGCAAAGGCTGCCAAAATCCACAAACACATAATTTTAAAGGCGGAGAACTTGTAGATGTTAAAAAGATTTGTAAAGAAATAAGTGAACTTGAATATCATACAGGAATAACATTCAGTGGTGGTGATCCAATGTTTCAAAGCGAAGCGTGTGGAGTGATTGCTGAATATGCTAAATCTTTAGGATTAGATGTATGGTGCTATACAGGTTTTACATTTGAAGAACTTGTAGATCTATCTAAAAAGAGTGATAAATATAATAAATTTATAAATAATATAGATGTTTTAGTAGATGGAAGATTTGTATTAGAAAAAAGAAATTTAAATTTATTATTTAGAGGTTCAGAAAACCAAAGATTAATTGATATGAAAGAAACATTAGCAACTGGAGAAATAATTCTTCTAAATGAATATAAATATAATGAAGAAAAACTTTTCGAAAAAGTTCCAATGTTCATATAAAGGAATGAAAATTCCTGTTAGTGTCAAGAATTTTTAGGTTTGATGACAATAAAAAAGAATAATTATATTA
>CAZBAZ010000004.1:0-52676 GCA_964490375.1 uncultured Clostridium sp. | reverse complement strand
TAAGACTAGCTTCCCGGTCATAAAAAAGTGGGAACTTTAAATTTTATTTAATGAACTTTACATAATTATAGAAAAATATTATTAATTGTTTTATAATTAAGAAAAGGAAGTGATTTGATGACTTTTGAAGTTAATGGACACAATATCTTTCTTATAGTAAGCATTTGCTTTTTATCATCTTTAATATTTGTAGAAATGATGAAAAGAGTAGCTATATTTTTAAAAGTGTTAGATATTCCAAACGAAAAGAGAAAAATTCAAAAAGAACCAGTTCCACTACTAGGAGGAATAGGAATATTTTTAGCGTTTTTATTAGGATACATGCTTTTTGCTCCAAAAAATGATTTAATGTTATCAATATTGATATCTGCATTTTTGATAATGTTACTTGGCTTATTTGATGATATGACTAAGTGTGAAACACCTATGCCCAATAAATATAAGGTAATTGTTCAGGTAGTAGTTGCATGCATTGTAGTATTTTATGGTGGACTAGAACTTGAAAAGGCAAGTATTTTTGGAACTATGATTCATTTTGGAATATTTTCAAAACCACTATCAATCATTATAATTGTAGCCACTATAAATGCAATTAATTTAATAGATGGATTAGATGGTTTATGTGCTGGAATTTCTTCAATATATTTTTTAACAATAGCTATAATTGGATTTATTTTAAATAAATTTGGTGGTTTAGATATAATATTAAGTCTAATTATGTTAGGTTCAACACTAGGATACTTAGTGCATAATTTTCCACCAGCTAAAATATATCAAGGAGATGCAGGAAGTACATTTTTAGGATTAATGATTTCAGTAATTTTCTTACTTGGATTTAAAACAACAACATTAACTTCATTAATAATTCCTTTATTAATACTTGCTATTCCTATTATGGATACTTTATTTGCTATAATAAGAAGAAAATTAAAAGGTCAAAGCATTGATCATGCTGATAAAGAACATATACATCATCAATTATTAAAAAAATTATCAAAGAAAAGTACACTTTTAGTAATATATGCAATTAATATTTTATTTTCACTAACAACAATACTTTACACACTTGGAAATAAAAAAGAATTAATTATTTGTTATGTTCTATTAGTATTTATAGTACTATTCTTAGTATTTAAAACTAATGTTATATTTGATTGGCCAAAACTTAAAGAAAAAACTAAATAGTTCAAGAATAATTGAACTATTTTTAATCTTATAAAAAAGTACATAATATTAAAAAATAAACAAATCTAAAATTGACTTTAAAAATACTAATTTTGATATGAAAAAATAAATTTCCTATACTATATATTTTATGATAAGTCAACTTTCCATTGAAAATAATGACTTTTCATTAAAAAGTTGATACAATTATAAAAGAGGTGAATAAATGAAAGTGGGTATGCTTGGTGCAGGTGCTTTTGGTTTAGCACTTTCACATATTTTAATAAAAAATAAAAATGATGTAGATGTTTGGACATATAGTGAAGAAGAATGCAAGATTTTAAATGAAACAAAAAAAAGTGATAAATTAGATAAATATACTATTCCAAATGAATTAAGGTTTACAACAAATTTGGAAGAAACTGTAAATGGAAAAGATTTGATAGTAATTGCTGTTCCTGCTTTTGCTTTTGAAGATGTTGTCAAACAGTTGACTAAATATATCAAAAAAGGTCAACCAGTATTAATCGCAACAAAAGGTATTCAACAAAATACGTGCTTATTTCTAAATGATGTATTTTCTAAATACTTAAAAAATAGTATTGCAGTTATATCCGGTCCGACATTTGCAGTTGATATGGTTAAGAATGCTCCTATTGGATTTAGTTTAGCAACTAAAAGTCATAAAACAGAAATGATTGTTCGTAAATGCTTTGAAAACTCTACTACAAAATTTAGAAGGACAAAGGACATAGTAGGAATAGAGATATGTGGAAGTATTAAAAATGTGATGGCAATAGCAAGCGGAATGTTAGAAGGTATGGGTGTTACAGATTCAACAAGAGCCTTATTTTTAACAGAAAGCATGAATGATATAAAAGAATTAATTAATGCTTTAGGTGGAAAGAAGAAGTCAATATTATCTTTTGCTGGGTTTGGTGATATTTTAATGACATGTACTAGCAAAAATTCAAGAAATTTTAGTTTTGGATATTTAATAGGTAGTGGAGCCTCTAAAGAAGAAATAGACAATTATTTAAAAAATACTACTATTGAAGGAATGTATACATTAAAATCTATTCATAAACTTGTTAGACGTAAAAAAGTTAAAATGCCTATAATAAATTTAATATATGACATCATTGAAGGAAGAAAAGATAAAGAAGAAATGTTAAAATTTTTAATAACTAAATAAGGAGAATAACATGAAGAAAAAGTTTAAGGTTAGTGTAATAATTCCAATTTATAATGTTGAAAAATATTTAGAAGAAACACTTCAATCAGTAATAAATCAAACTATTGGTTTTAAAGATAATATAGAGATGATATTAGTAAATGATGGTAGTCCAGATAATAGTGAAGAGATTTGCCTAAGATATAAAGAAAAGTATCCAGAGAATATTGTTTATATTAAACAAAAAAATGGTGGAGTAAGTTCTGCAAGAAATACAGGAGCTAAAGTCGCAAAAGGAGAATATATAAACTTTTTAGATTCAGATGATATATTATCTAAAAACGCTTATAAAAGAGCAGTAGAACTTCTTGATCAAAACAAAGATGTTAACATTGCAACGTTAAGAATAAAGTTTTTTGATGCAAGAAAAGGATATCATAATTTAGATTATAAATTTTCTAAAGGAACAAGAGTAGTAGAATTAGAAAAAGAACCTAATAATCCAGTTTATCACGTTACAACATCTATACTAAGAAATTCAGAGGCAAAAAAATATCAATTTGATACAAATATTGCAATTTCAGAAGATATGAAATATTTAGCAAATTATTTATTCAATAATAGAAAAGTGATTATAGTAGCTGATGAATTATATTATTATAGAAAAAGAAAAGAAGACGATTCAGCTATCCAAACATCAAAAACAAAAAAGACCTATTACATTAATACATTAAAATATTGCTATGAATATGTAGTGGATTTGATGAGGAAAAGCAAAGAATTAAATCGTTTTTATCAATATTTTCTTTCTTATGATTTACATTGGAGAATTTTTGGAGTAAATCTATCAGTTTTAGATGAAAAAGAAAAAAAAGAATATATAGAAGAAATGAGAAAATTATATTCAGAGTGTGATGACAGTATAATACTTGATAGATATATAGAAACACCACTTGGTTTATCAAGAAATATGAGAGCAATAGAATTTAAATATGGTAAATCAATAGTGAATGATATAAAATTGAAAAATAATGATTTATATTTTAATGATAAGTTATTAGTAACAAACAAACAATTAACATTAGAAGTATATCATTTAAATATTTATCAAGATCATTTAATAGTAAATGTAAGTTTTAATTTGTTTTTAAATTGTGAATGGGATATATATTTAAAAGATAATAAAAGTGAATATCATAAAATGAAGAAAAGTAAATTTAATGATTCAAAAAATTTATTTTCATATGATAATGAATATTATACAAACTTTTATGAAGCTAAAATTGATTTAAAAAATATAAGAACCTTAGAATTTTTTATTAAAATAGATAACAATTACGTAAAGATAACACCATTCTTTGGTAGATATTCTCGTTTAAACAATTTAAAAAATTGTTATTTTAAAAAGAATAACTATACTGTATACCATGAAAACAATAAAATAATTATCAATGGTAAAAAGAAACTATTATTCTTTAAATATATGTATGAATTATTATTTAAGCAAAAGGAAATTATGCCATTTGGTTTAATTATGCTACATTTTATAACTTATCCATTTACTAGAAAGAAGAATTGGATTGTCAGTGACAGGTATGATGTAGCTGGTGATAACGGAGAATGGATGTTTAAATATATAAGAAAACATAATTCAAAAAAGAACATTTACTTCGGTCTTGGAAAGAATTCAAAAGATGTAAATCGTATGTCTAAATATGGTAAAGTCATTTACTTTAAGACAATCGATTATTATTTAAAATATTTAAATAGTGAATTTGTAATATCGTCTCATATTGATAATTATATTCATAAACCATATGGTAAAAAACAAATATACGTAAATCCTTTTTTGGATAGAAAATATGTTTTTCTTCAACATGGAGTAACAAAAGAAGATATAAGTGGTTGGCTATATAAATATGGAAGATATGCGGACTTATTTATATGTTCTGCTAAAATGGAATATGATTCATTATTAAATGGTTGTTATTTATATGACAGTGATACTGTAAAATTGACTGGTATGGCAAGGTATGATAATTTAACAAAAAATGATGTTAAAGAAGAAAATTTAATAGCATTAATGCCAACTTGGAGATCTACATTAGTAGGATCTATCATAACTGGAACACAAGGCAGAAACTATAATCCAAAATTTAAAGAATCAGAGTACTATAAGTTCTACAATGGTTTAATTAATGATAAAAGAATTATTGATAGCTTAAAGCACAATAACTATAAAATATTGTTTTGTGTTCATCCGTCACTTAAAAATCAATTAGAAGATTTTGAGGGTAACGAATACGTAAAAATGACAGTATATGTAGACTATCCAACAGTATTTAAAAAAGCTAAGCTAATGATAACTGATTATTCAAGTGTATTTTTTGATTTTGCTTATTTAAAGAAACCTATAATTTATTCTCAATTTGATAAATCATATGTACATTTAATTCATTCAATTCATACTACTGGCAAAGACTATTTTGACTTTGAAAAGATGGGATTTGGGCCAGTTACTAAAAATTATGAAGAAACTGTAAATGAGATAGTAAAAGCAATAGATAATGGTTGTAAAACAAATAAGAAATATATTAGTAGAGTAAATAGTTTCTTTAAATACTTTGACGATAATAATTGTAAAAGAATATATGAAGAAATACTAAAAAAACAAGAATAGGTGTGATATGAAAAAAGAAAAGATATCAGTTGTGATGCCAGTTTATAATACAGAAAAATATTTAAAAGAAAGTATAGAATCAGTATTAAATCAAACATACGATAATATTGAACTAATTATAATAAACGATGGTTCAACAGATAAGAGCGAAAAAATTATTAAAAATTATTTAAATAGAAAAAATGTTATATATAAAAAAATAAATAATTCGGGAGTAGCTCATGCAAGAAACATAGGATTATCTCTTTGCAGTGGAAAATATATTGCATTTATAGATAGTGATGACTCTATTAACAGAGAAATGTATGAAAAATTATATAACAAAATGATAGAAGCAAATAGTGACATAGTATTCTGTGCTTATAACAAAGTATATTCTGATCATATCAAATCTATTTTTCCACAAGATAAAACGGTTTTCGAAAATTCTGTAATAAATTCAAAAAATATATTATTAAATTCTACACCATATATTACTTTAAAATTATTCAAAAAAGAATTAATAGAAAAAAATAAAATAACATTTGATGAAGACTTAAAGATATTTGAAGATTTATTATTTTGCTATAAATTATTCATTCTTGCTAACAAAATATCATATGTAGACGAAGCATTATATAATTACAATTGTGCAAATGAACATTCTTTAACAAATAAATTTACCAATAAAATGTTTGATGTTTTTATTGCGTTAGATAGACTAAAAAAATTCTCTGAAAGTAAATATTCAAATGAACTAGAAAAGCAACTTGAATATATATCAATAAAACACATATTTTTGAGATTTACAAGTAAGACAACAACTAAAAAAACATTATTAGAATATGTTGACAAATCATTTGAATATTTAAGAGTCAATTATCCTAATTATAAAAAAAATGTTTACTACAAAGGAATAAAAGGCTATATCAAAAAGAATAAAGTACTAGTAAAATTATTAGTGTTTATAAACAATCTCTAGGAGGTTTTGATGAAAAAATATTTATTATTAATACTATTATTTATATTTAAGTGGCATTTAAGAATAATTTATTTCTTTATTAAATTATTTACTAAACAAAAGAAACAAGTTTTCTTTCTAAGTAGACAATTTGATGAAATACCACTAAACTATCAAATGTTAATAGATGAACTTAAAAAAGATAATATAGAAGTTAAAGTAATATGTAAAAAAGTATCATCTGGAGTTAATTCAGTAGTAAGAAATGAAAAGAAAAATAGAAAGTCAAATAATGAATTAACTTCATCAATAAATTATTATTTTAATTTATATAAACAAATGGTTTATGCTTCAACATCTAAAGTAATTATAGTAGATGGATATAATATAGTAGCAAGTTTACTAAATCATAAAAAGAATACTAAAATAATTCAATTATGGCACGCTTTAGCAGCTATAAAAAAGTTTGGTTATCAAACAATTGGTTATCCAGATGGAATGAATCCAAGTATAGCAAAAATGTTATGTATGCATAAAAATTATGATTATGTTATTAGTGGTTCAAAAGCAATGAATAAATACTTTGCAGAAGCATTTAATGTAGATGTTAATAAAGTAAAAGAAATAGGTACACCTACAATAGATTATTTATTACAAAAAGATTTATCTACAGAGAAAAAAATATATAAAGAATATCCACAAATGAAGAAAAAATTAAATATATTATACTCACCAACATTTAGAAGTGATGGAAGAGATAATACACAAGAAGTAATAGATAAATTTGATACTAAAAAATATAATTTGATATTAACTTTCCATCCTAAAAATGAAATAAAAGTTAATAAAGATGTTATATGTGTAGATAGAAATAAATTTTCAACATTTGATATTTTAAAAATTGTAGATTATGTAATAACAGATTATTCAGCATTAGCGATGGATGCATGTGTATTAAACAAGAAATTAATGTTTTATGTTTATGATTATGAACAATATAAAAAAGAAAATGGTATTAATATAGATTTATTTAAAGAATTACCTAACTGTACATCTAAAGACATAACTGATTTAATTGAAATATTAGATAATAATAGTTATAATGAAAAAGGATATCAAAAATTCAGAAAGAAATTTATTACAAACTTGAATGGTGGAAGTACTAAAGAATTAATTCAATTAATAGAGGAGAACTTATGAAAAAAATAAGAATATTTTTAGTCAATTTAGCAAAGAAAAATAAAACATTAAGAATATTTTTTAGAAATACTTTAAATCTTAAAAATAAATTAAAATATTCTTATTATAAAGCTAAATATAAAATGGATGATAAAACTATTTTATTTGAAGCATTTGGTGGTAGAAATTATACTTGTTCTCCAAAAGCAATATATGAAAAAATGTTAACCATGAAAGAATTTAAAAATTATACATTTGTATGGTCATTTATAGATCCTAGTAAACATGAAGTTAAAAAAGATAAAAGATTAAAGATAATAAAATCAAAAAGTAAAGAATATTATAAATATATGTCTATATCTAAATATTGGATAGTTAACTCAATTATTGAAGAAGGAATAACTAAAAAGAAAAATCAAGTTTATGTTCAATGTTGGCATGGAACACCATTAAAAAGATTAAGATATGATATTGTTGTTAATGGAGCATCATTAAATTCAGTAGAAGAAATTAGAAAAAGAAATGATATTGACGCTAAAAAGTTTGATTATTTTATTTCTCCAAGTAAGTATTGTACAGAAAAATTTACTAGTGCATTTAACTTAAAAGCTTTAGGAAAAGAAAATATTATTATTGAAGAAGGATATCCTAGAAATGATTTTCTATTTAATAAAACTAAGAAAGATATAGATGCTATTAAAAAGAAATTAGGTTTACCATTAGATAAAAAAGTTATATTTTATTTACCAACTTTTAGAGATAATCAACATACATCAGGAGTAGGATATACATATAAATTAGGAATAGATTTTGATAGTCTTAAAAAGAAATTTTCTAAAGAATACGTTATTCTATTTAGTCCACATTATTTTATTGAAAATAGTATTGATTTAACAAAATATAAAGGATTTATTTATAACGTAGCAAGATATGATGAAATAAATGAATTATATTTAGTAAGTGATATTATAATGACAGATTATTCAAGTGTATTCTTTGATTATGCTAATCTAAAAAGACCAATGCTTTTCTATATGTATGATATAGATGATTATAAAGGCAATTTAAGAGATTTTTATATTTCTTTAGATGAATTACCTGGTCCAATAGCTAAAACTCAAGATGAGTTAGAAAAAAATCTAAAAAATATCGATAAAGAATTTAAGAAAAATAAAGAAAAATACGAAAAGTTTAATGAAAAATATAATTATCTAGATGATGGTAATGCTAGTGAAAGAGTAATAAAAGTAATATTTAAGGAGATGTTTAAATGAAAAGAGTTTTAACTTATGGAACATATGATCTAATAACACCAGGTCATATTCAACACTTAAAAGAATCAAAAGAAATGGGAGACTATCTAATAGTTGGTTTATCAACAGATGAATTCAATGCTATTAAACATAAACAATCATATCTTTCATATGAAGAAAGAAAAATTGTTATGGAAGCAATTAAATATGTTGATGAAGTTATTCCAGAAAAAGATTGGGATCAAAAACCAGAAGATATTAAAAAATATAATATTGATATTTTAACAATGGGTAGTGATTGGGAAGGAAATCCTAAGTTTGAATATTTAAAAGAATATTGTGATGTAAGATTTACAAAAAGACCATTTATTTGGTCATCTACAGCATTTAGAAAAAAAGTAGATGAATATGCTAAAGAAATGGAAAAAGAAGAAAAATAGTCACTAAAGTTAGATAGAAATTAAGCAAAAATGGTTTAAAGAGGTATTAAAATGAGTAAAAAAAGCAAAAAGAAAACTAATATTAAACCTAATAGAAACAAATCAAGCAATAAAACATTACCTGGAAAATCAAATAATAACAAAATAATAAAAAATAATAGAATTAAAGAAATATTAATTGCTGTACTATTGTTATTTACATGCGTTTTGATAACTGTTTTAATAGAAAAAAATAACAAAGCTAATAACAAAATAAATCATTTAGAAAAAGAATTGACAATAGCAAATAACAAAATACAAGAACAAAATAAAAAGATAAATAACTGTAATGAAATAATTAATCCAAATAAATCATTAAATAATGTCAAAATAGATAATCCAGCAACAAAAATTCCAATATTAACTTTTCATAGAATAGTTGATAGTGAATCTAAAGAAAAATATTTTAAAGATAATAAATGGGTTAATGATTTAGAAGTTACAGATAACGAATTAAAATACTTGTATAATAATGGTTGGAAAACAATAGATTTAGATGAATTCTATTGTTGGTATAATAAAGATTGTGAATTTCCTGAAAAAACATTTGTAATTACAATAGATGATGGAGATAGTGAAGCATACTATAATTTATTACCAGTACTAAAAAGGTATAATTTCAAAGCAACATTGTTTGCAATAGGTTCATTAATACCAGATGTTACAGAAAACTTAGAAGAACCAATTCAAAAGAAATTAGGAATGGACAAAATAATGGAATTAAGAGATACAAATTCCTTATTACAAGTAGAAAGTCATACATATAATTTGCATTATACTATAGATGGTAAGAAAGCTGTTCAAACAAGAACAGAAGAAGAACTTAAAGAAGATTTTAAAAATGGTGAAAAATATAACTTTAAATACCTAGCATATCCATATGGAAAATATACAAAGAATATGCTAAAAGTGGTTTCAAATACAAAAATAAAGTTAGCATTTTTATTTCATAATTATGATTATGCAAGAAGAACTGATGGCAAGTATGAAATACAAAGATTAAAAGTAGATGGTTGGATGAATATAGAAGATTTTAAGAAAATTTTCAATTATGCAAAATAATCTACTAAGCATCCACAATGTGATGCTTTTTGTTTTACTAAAAACAATTGAGATTATTGTAGTATTATGATAAAATTATAATGAACTTGAGGAGAAAATGATGAAAAGATTTATAAAAGATTTAAAAAAATATAAAAATTATATTATATATTCCACAAGAGCAGAAATTAAAAATGAAGTTATAAATTCATATTTAGGTTCATTATGGTTAGTATTAGAACCACTTGCTTTTATGTTAATATATTATTTTATTGGAGCAGTTGTATTTAAATCTAATGTTGAATACTTTCCAGTATTTGTATTTATTGGTTTATCAGTATGGAATTTCTTTAATAAATGTGTAGTTGTTAGTGTGAAATTAGTATCTTCAAATAGAGATACAGTTACAAAAGTATATTTACCTAAATTTGTATTATTGTTAATAAAAATGGGAGTAAATTTATTTAAAATGATTGTTTCATTCCTTTTAGTAGCAATATTTATGATATTCTATCATGTTCCACTTTCATGGAATATATTATGGTTTATTCCAATAATTATCACAGTGATTATATTTACTTTTGGAGTTTGTACAATAGTTATGCACTTTGGAGTATTTGCAGAAGATTTAGTGAATTTAGTAAATATTGCTATGAAAATGATATTCTATTTAACAGGTGTATTTTTCGATTTAAGTACAAGAATTCATAATGTTGTTTATAGAACTATCTTGTTAGATTTGAATCCAATAGCGAACTTTATATATAATTTAAGAAATGTTATGATTTATAGTACACATCCAGTAGGAATGTGGACATTACTTTGGTTCTTTGTAGGAGTAGGATTAAGCGTTCTTGGAATTAATACTATTTATAAATATGAGAATACATATGTAAAGGTGATGAGATAATGAAAAAAGAAGAAATTGCAATAACAGTAAAAGATTTACATGTGTACTATAGAGATATGAATAGATTTTCTCTTAAACGTAGTGGTGTAAAAGGAAGAGGAAGTGGAAAAATCTTTAAAGCATTAAAAGGAGTATCATTTGAAGTACCAAAAGGACAAATATTAGGTATTTGTGGAAAAAATGGTAGCGGAAAATCGACTCTTTTAAGAGCAATATCAGGAATATTTAGCCCAGACTCTGGAAGTATAAATTTACATGGAAATACTATTTCATTATTGTCAATTGGAGTAGGCTTTCAAAAGAAACTAACAGGCTATGAAAATATCTATCTAAGTGGAATGCTTCTTGGATATTCAAAAGAACAAATAGATGCAAAAGTAGATGAAATAATTGACTTTTCAGAACTAGGAGACTTTGTTTACAAACCAGTAAGTAGTTATTCTAGTGGAATGTATTCAAAACTAGCATTTTCAATAACAGCAATTTTAGAAACAGACATAATGTTGATAGATGAAGTTTTAAGTGTAGGAGACATTCACTTTAAAGAAAAAAGTTATAATAAAATGAAAGAATTAATAAGTGATTCAGATAGAACAGTAGTAATAGTATCTCATAGTACTAAAACAATTGTTGAATTATGTGATAAAGTAATTTGGTTGCATGATGGTCTAATTAAAGATGAAGGAAAACCAGAAGAAATAATGGAAAAATATGAATCATTTATGAGACAAGACTAAAACTATTAAAAAATAGTTTTTTTAATTCAAAAAATTTGATAAAATATTATTGGTGAATGATATGAATATTTATGATTTTGATAATACAATTTATGATGGAGACTCAAATAAAGATATAATTAAATATGCTTTTAAAAAGTATCCTAGGTTAGTATTTAAAACACTTAGAAAAACAAAGAAAATAAATAAAGAGTATAAAAGAGGTCTAGTAGAATTTGAAAGAGTTAAAGAAACAATGCTTTCATTTATATTTCAAATAGAAAATTATCCTAAATTTATTAATGATTTTGTAGATTCTCATATAAAGAAGATTAAACCATGGTACATGGCAAGAAAAACAGAAAATGATGTTATCATCAGTGCTTCATATGAGTTATGGGTTGGTGTATTTGCTAGCAGACTAGGAGTAAAAAATGTAATCGCAACACGTACTGATGCCGAAGGAAAAATACTTGGTAGAAATTGTAAAGGCGAAGAAAAAATAAAAAGATTATATGAAATACTTCCAGCAGCACAAGTAGCATCTGCATACTCTGATGATGAAAGTGATGTTCCACTTTTAAATATAGCTACACGTGCATATGTAATAAAAGGCAATAAAATGTCAACATATTTTAAAGGATATAAATTTTAGTATGTTAACCAAAAATGGTTGACATACTTTTTATTTTAGTGTATATTATATAAAGCGAAGAGAAAGGAGAAGATTAAAATGGCAGTAAAAATTAGACTTAAAAGAATGGGTGCTAAAAAAAGACCTTATTATCGTTTAGTAGTAGCTGATTCAAGAGCTAAAAGAGATGGTAATGTAATTGAATCTATTGGAACTTATATGCCTTTAGAAGCAGAAAAATATAATGTTAACAAAGAATCTGCATTAAAATGGCTTAAGGAAGGAGCTCAACCTACAGATACAGCTAAGAATATTTTAAGTGAAGTAGGTGTTATGGAAGAATTCCATAATTCTAAAAATAATAAGTAATGAATTTAATAGAATTTTCTGAAATGATTGTAAAAAAACTAGTTAAAGAACCAGATCTAGTAAAAGTTGAAGAATTCGAAGATGGAGATAACACTGTTATTGAAATAGTAGTTTCTGAAGAAGATATGGGTCGTGTAATTGGAAAAAAAGGTAAAATTGCCACAAGTATTAAAACTTTAATACAAGCAAAAGCCTACAATGATGGAAATAATAAAGTTAAAGTAAATATAGATTCATTTTAGGACTAAAATAGTCCTTTTATTTTGATTTTTAGTATGATACAATAATGTGCATAAAAGGTGATTTGATGAGCAAAAGTTATGTATTTTATTTAAATAATTCAATAATAAAACAAAGAAATGCAAACAATGAAATTAAAAATATAATATTTAGTTATCCACATAGAATAGGAAGAACTGATATAATGTGTTTTAGTTTTACTCTTAATTCAAATAATATAAGTGGTAGTTTAAGTGAATTCAATAATAAAATATGTTTAAATTATTCTGATGGTAAAACATATTTTAGTGATTATTTTGAATATATTGATGATATTAACTTAGTAAGAAAATCAATGATTATGAATTCTAGAGGAGAATATATACTAGAAGAAGATAATATAGAAGAAGAAAAATATCTTCTATTAGAAAGGAAATAAAAATGTTAACAAACGAAGAAGAAATATTATTAGAACAATATTTTCCATATGAAAATATGGATTTAGAAGAAAGGGACTTTTATTTAAATTTATTACTTCATACTAAAGATATAAGTGATAGTGATACTCTTGAAAAGAATCCTACATTTGATATAGTAACTATGTCATTAAAGAAGACTCCTGAATGCATAACTTTTAATGGAGCAGTTGCTAATAATGAAGAAAATAGATTAATTGACGGTATAATTGTTAAAAAAGGAAATAGTTATACAATTATAAGTAATATATATAGATTTAATGATTTTTTAGATGATGAAGATAAAGATTATAGTGTTACAGATAAATTCACATTTAAAGGTGACAAATTATGTAGAAAAACATTATATAGATCAGGTAAATACTATGAAATGGAATATGACGCATTTTCATTAGACCCTGTTGATAAATTGAAAAATGAAAAAATAGCATTAGCAATGAGTAAATCAAAAAAATAAGTTATTTGTTTAACTTATTTTTTATTTTTATTAATATCAAAGATATAGTTATAACTAATAGTACTAACATAGTAAGTGATGCAGGTAACCAAACATATTCTAATGAGTCAATAAATGTATTATCCATAAAAAATATAGTAGGAATAAAAAATGCAATAATAAATAATAGATATTTCATGTATTTAAAAGATTTATTTTTTAAATTAAGTGTATCTTTTAAAATATTAAATGTACAAAGTAAACTAATAGAAGTAGCATTAATAATATAAATAACCCATAACATAATACTTACATTTTCAAAAGATTCAATAAATTTAAATAGACTTATCTTTTTTAAAACAGTATATAATGGATAATCAAATATATTACATAGTTCAATACCGAGTACACCTAATGTTGTTCCAATACTTAAAAACAAAATTAATAGTGAAAATAAGTGTGCAAAAGTAAAATATTTAGTAAAATTATCTTTATCACTTATTTGATTAAACTTACAAGCATATATATTAACTGTTGGAACAGAAAAGTATAGTGCAAAAACAAATGAAGCTTTTGCAATATCTTTTAAATTAAAGTTAGTAATTGGTAAATAATTATCAATTTCGATTTGATTAAATAGTGCTAAAATATCAAATATAAAAATAAATATAGCTACATAAAATGATAAAGTAGATACTCTAGTAGTTGTTTCTATTCCTTTACTTGTAATATTAAAAGTACAAAATAATACAGCAAGTAAAACTAATTTTTTTGATGTTTCAACTAAATATTGTGAACATATAAAAGATGTCAATCTATATGTCATAAAAATGTAAATTGACAAAGTACAAATTGAAAATAAAATGTTAACTAAAAAAGAAGATTTATTATAAATATATTTCATTTTTTGAGCAAGTGATAATTCAGGTTTTGTTTTAAAAAAGTTAAGAATTATTGTTGTAAAAATTGTACTTAATAAGTATCCAATTAGCATTGCAATTAAAGTAGAAGTTTTAGCAGTATTTAATATATATGAACTATATATACCATAGAAAGAAGCACCACTTAAAGCAATTACATTTGTACATAAACCAAAACTATTTATCTTTTCTTCATTTTTCATTTTCTCATTTCTCCAATTGAACTAATAGTGGATTTACTATTGACTTTAACATTTATATTTTTTAGGTTCTCATTCCAACTATTTTTTTCAAAATCAAAATATTTTTTATCATGCTTATATATATAATTACCTATACCAATAAAATCTACTTGTTTATCTTTTTGAATATTTATTAAATTCATAATATTATTCTTAATTTCCATATCTATAAGAGTATTTAATTTATCTATGGATTCTTCTTTATTTAAATCATACTTACAATTATAAGTATTTATTTTTGTATCTAACTTTATATTTATTTGAAACTTATTATCTTTCCATTTATATTTAGTTTTATAATCATTTATTGTTATATAAAACTTTTCTTTTTCACAATCTATTTCTAAAGTAGTTTTATCTAAAGTATTAGATACTAAATTATAATATATAGATTCATTTTGTTTTAAAATTACTTCATTATCATCAAAGACTATTAAGTTTTTCAAATATACTGTTTTTTTACCATCATTTTCTTTTATATCTATTTCCGGATATATTTGACTAATACCTTTTTCATATCTCTTGTACATTAATTCCAAGAAAGTAAGAGAGTAAGAACTAGAGAATACTTCTTTATTAAAATCTATCATCTTTTCTAAATACATTGCTATACCATCTTTATCATTGATCTTAAATAAATCATCTTTAATATTAGAATCGATTACATAAATATTAAAGTTCATTTTAGATTTAGGATCTCTTAAAAAATATTCATAATACATGGCATCACTCTTTATTACATTTTTAGTTAATATTAATGATTTTAAGTGAGGTAAAAATAATTTTTTATTAGACATTTCTGATATTTTAGATAGTCCTTCTTGTATACTTGAAGCTGTGGCTTTATATGTAACAATTTTGCTTTCTTTATCATTAACAATAGCTTCTGTATTAATTTCAAACATATTATCTTTATAATCTATTATTATTCCACTAACAATTACCATATCATTTATTTCAGCATAATCGCTACATCCACATAACATAGTCAAGCAAATTAAAATTAAAATAATATTTTTCATGATTCACCTTTATTAGTATTTTGTATTCTAAGTCCTCTTCTAATAAGAGTTTTTTTACTTTTTTTAATAACTGGAGCAATTGGAAACATAAATGGTTTACCAAAAGATTTAACATTACATAAATTTGTAATTACATAAATAAATCCAAATAAAATACCTATTATTCCAAATATGCTAGATAATATCATCAATAAATATCTATAAGCTCTAATAAAAGATTGAAAGTCATAATAAACAAAAAATATTGAACTTATAGCAGTTATCGCTACTACTATAACCATGATAGGCGAAACTATTCCAGCACTAACTGCAGCGTCCCCTAATACAAGAGCGCCAAGAATCGATAAAGATGTACCTCTTGATGAAGGAGTTAATGCATCTCCTTCATACAATATTTCAAATGTTAATATTAAGAGTAGAGCTTCAATAACAGCAGGAAAAGGCACACTTGCTCTTTGAATAGAAAAGTTAATAAGTAAACTAGTAGGAAGCATTTGCTGATCATAAGTAATTAATGACAAATATATTCCAGGAGCAAATATAGTTATAAATAATGCAAGTATTCTAATAACTTTAACAAAAGAAACAAAAAACTTTTTTTGATAATTATCTTCATCATAAAAAAAATAATCAAAGAAAAAAGTAGGTATTATAAGTACACTATTAGAGTTTTCTGATAATATACATATTCTTCCTTCAGTTAGACATTTAGCTATAGAATCAGGTTTTTCAGTTGATTTAATCGTAGGAAAATCTGTTTTATTTTCATTTTTAAGTAAATCTTTAATGTAATATGTATCTAATATTTTATCAGATTTTATTTCACTTATTTTTTCTAATGTATAATTTAAAAGTTCTTTATCAACTATATCATTCATATACATAACACATATTCTAGTTTTAGTTTTATCTCCTAAAACAAATTCATTTAAGTATAAATTTTTATCTTTAATTCTTTTCCTTATTAATCCAATATTAGTATTATAATTTTCATTAAATGAATCTTTAGGTCCTTTAATAGTAGGTTCACTAGATGGTTCACTGATAGAACGGTCAAGTGATGCTTTAGTTTCAAATGCTATTATTTCATTTTTATATATTAATATAGTAAATCCTTCAAATAAATAATCATATACATCATCTTCTTTAATTTCTATAAAACTAATAGATGGAATATAATTTTTTATATCACTTTTTAAAGACAATATATCACTTTTAATTAAACTTCTCTTAGAAATATAATCTAAAATATAATGATTACTAAGTTTTGAAGAAGATACAGTTTGAATATTTATAATATATATTTTTCCAAATCCAAAAGAAACTTCCTTTAATTGAAGGTCTATCATATGTGATTTAGATTTTTTTAATGTATTAATTATATTCATACATTTAGTATTAACTTTAATTTTTAAAAAATACAAAATTAAATTTTTGTCGCAATTTGATGTTAAAAAATGAGAATTATATATATTTTTATAAATAAAATACAAAAGGAGGTAAAAAAACTTGACAAATATTTGTTTTTCATATAGAATACTGACTCAATTAGAAAGAGTATTTTCTAAAATCAGGGGGGAGTAAAATGATTAGAAAGAAAATCGCTGTAATTCTTCTAACATTTGGTTTAGTTTTTACTAATGTTTTGTTTGTAAATGCTGATGAGACAAAAAGACTTATTAATACAAAAACAGAAACAACTAAAGATGCATATGTAAACTTAACAAAAGATGAAGCTCTACTAAAGAAAGAAGAATTAGAAGCAAGTGATGGAGATGAAACAGAATTCAAAATCACAGCTGTAATTCGTTCATACGTTGTAAAAACTGGTGAGTATGAAGTAAAGAGAGAAACAAAAGTATTTGATACAAAAGAAGAAGCATTAGCCTACGTTGATAATTTAACTAATGATGGTTTTACAGTTAATGATAAGTTAATACTACAAAATTCTCACACAGAACAAGTAGAACTAAATCAAGTATTTGAAACAGAAGAAGATGCTAAAAATGCATTATCTGATTTCATTGAAAAGTATAATTTAAATGAAAGTGATGTTTCAAGTAAAATTACAAAAGTATACAATTCTGAAAAAAATGGTGAAAAAACTTTAATTGAAGAAGGTAGTACTGCTTATGGAACAGAAGCAGAAGCATTAGCAGAAATTAAAAAAGTTGAAAGCGAAACAGATGATTATATCATAACAGGAGAACTTGTAAAGACTAAAAAAAGTACAGTATATACTGAAGAAGTAGCATCATCTCAATTTAATACAAAAAAAGAAGCAGAAGACTATATAGCAGCATTAAAGAAAGATGGATATGACACATCAAGTTTAAAAATTAACTTAGTAAATTTTGAAGAATCAATTTGGGGAGATGAAGTAGTTGTTAATCCTGGAAGTTCTGATGAAACAACATTTCAATATGGACACTTTGATGTAACATTATTATCAACATTTACTAAAGTTGATACACAAGGTAATAAAACAAATGTAACAGGAAGCATGGCAATTTCACAAGTAACAATTGCTGGCAAAAATATTTCTATGAACTTAACTAGTGATCCTAATCGTAATGATAGAGAATATGCATCAACTAAGAGAAATAGTTTAAATGTTACAAATAAGTCACTTGTTAAAATAAAAGGAACAGTTACATTTGAAGGAAAAACTTTAGATTTTGAAGTAGAAGGATATTTAAGTGAAAAACAAAATGCATGTGGTGGTACTGGGGATAGCAAAGGATTTGATTTAAAATTTGAATCTGTAACAATTCTTGAAAACAAGGTAATTGTTGATACAAAATTAGTAACTAAATATCAAGTAACAGGAGTAAAAACTAAATCAGTTTCAAGTGAAAGTTATTATGTTAATACATATAAAACTATTAAAGGTTATGACTATGCAGTAACTGCATCAGCTGAAATAAATGTTTTAGAAGATTCATATACATTAATACTATTTGCACAAAAAGAAAAGACTGAAGAAAAATATGCATTAGATGTTACAAAAGAAACATATGTTTATGAAGATATAAAAGGAAATCTAGTTGTTAGATATATAACTATTTTTGATGAAACACTATCACCAGATGAAACATCAACTGAAAAAGTTGGAACTGATTATAAAACAGAACCAAAAGAATTTGAATATTATAAATTAGTTGAAGTTAAAGGAAATGAAACCGGAAAATATATAGATGGAACTACTGAAGTTGTATATGTATATGAATTTGTAGGTGGAAGTGGAGGAAATGATGATCCTGATTTCCCAGTTACAGGAGTTGAAACTAATAATACATTAGAGTATACTTTATTAATCAGTTTAATTTCATTAATAAGTTCTATTATAATTAGAAGAAAACTAAACTAAAAACTAAAATGAATGGTACCAACCATTCTTTTATTTTGTAAAAATATTTTAAATTGTAAAATGGTGTATTTTATGTTATCATTATCTCAATAATAGGAGTATATTTATGAACGATAATGTTGTATTAAAAATAGTAGATTACTCGAAGTCGTATGATGGCAAAAAAATTATAAAAGATTTTGATTTAGAAGTTTATGAAGGAGAATTTATAACTCTTTTAGGAAGTAGTGGAAGTGGTAAAACAACTATATTAAGAGCAATATCTGGAATGGACATGAATCATGGTGGAAAAATATATATAGAAGGAAAAGATGTTACATCACTAGATCCCACAAAAAGAGAAGTTAATACAATATTTCAAAACTATGCATTATTTACAACTATGAATGTTGAAAAAAACATTGGTTTTGGTTTGAAAATGAAAAAATATCCCAAAGATAAGATAGCAAAAGAAGTTAATAAAATGTTAAAATTAGTTCATTTAGAAGGATATGAAAAGAAAATGCCAAATGAATTATCTGGTGGAGAACAACAAAGAGTCGCAATTGCAAGAGCACTTATAAATAAACCAAAAGTATTACTTTTAGACGAACCACTTTCAGCATTAGATTTAAAACTTAAAAAAGCAATGCAATTAGAATTAAAAAGATTACAAAAGAAATTAGGCATAACATTTATTTTTGTAACACATAATCAAGACGAAGCACTAACAATGAGTGATAGAATAGTTTTATTACATAAAGGAAAAATTGAACAAGTTGATACTCCAAAAAAAATATATGAAGAACCAGCAAGTTTATATGTAGCAGATTTTATTGGAGAATCAAATATCTTTGATGGTGAAGTTATTAAAGTACAAGATAAAAAAATAGAAATTAAATTAGATAGTGACGATATTATCAAATATGATGAAACAGATTATAATCTAAATGATAAAGTAAAAGTAATAATTAGACCAGAAGATATATACTTTAATGATAAAAGAGATAATTCACTAAATGTATTAGTAAAAGAATTTGTATATGATGGTTCAAATACAAAAATATTAGTAGAATATAATAATAAAGAATTAAGTATATTATGTAAAACAATACCAGAAAATGTATCTAAAAATGAACAAAATAAAATATATTTTGATATGTATGATATGGTTGTTTTAAAGGACAATAAGCAATGAAAAAAGATAGACTTAAATATTTATTGTTGTTTCCAATAATTGCATATTCATTATTACTTATAATATTACCATTAATATATATATTCTTTATAAGCTTTATGAAAAGTGATTCATATGGAGGAATTATTTATACATTTAATATAAATAATTATATAGAAATCTTTAATATAGTATATGTTAAAGTCTTTTTAAAGTCTTTTCTAATCGCAACTATATCAACATTTATTTGTATTTTAATAAGTTATCCATTCACATACTTTATTTCAAAAAAGAAAGGATATATAAAAAATGTTTTAATAACATTAGTTATGATACCTTTTTTAACAAATTCACTTATTAGAACATATGGATGGATTATATTATTAAGAAAATATGGTTTAATAAATGAAACACTTTTATCACTTGGATTAATCAAAACACCTTTTGATTTAATGTATAACAATTTTAGTATAATTATTGGTATGGTATATACACTATTACCATTTATGATATTACCTTTATATAGTTCAATGGAAAAAATAAATCCTAAAGTTATAGATGCTGCTAGTGATCTTGGAGCAAGTAAAATAAGAACTTTTTTTGAAATAATTATTCCATATACAAAAACAGGATTATTTAATGGAATTATAATGGTATTTATTCCATGTCTAGGATATTTCTTCATATCAGATTTACTAGGTGGAGGAAAATTAATGATATTAGGAAACCTAATCAAAAATCAATTCTTAACAGCAAGAAATTGGCCTTTTGGAGCATCTATATCTATAGCTATGTTAATAATTTCATATATACTTGTAAAAATATATAAGAGTCTTGGTGGAAATATGGATGACTTGGGAGGTATGTAATGAAAAAAAGAGAATTTTTAAAAAATTTATATATATTTCTAGTCTTCTTATTTTTGTTTTTACCAATTTTAGTAATAATATTATTTTCGTTTAATACATCAAGTTTAAATATTGTATTTGAAGGTTTTACACTAGATTGGTATAAAGAACTATTCACAAATGATTCTCTATTAGATGCATTAAAAAGTACATTATTTGTTGCTTTTATAAGTACATTAGTTTCAACTATAATAGGTACATTATCAGCAATAGCACTAAATAAATATAATTTCCCATTAAAAAAATTAGTCATGAAATGTTTATATGTTCCAATAGTAATACCAGAAATAGTACTAGGTATAGCATTATTATCAACATATTCATTCTTTAAATTAAATTTAGGCTTATGGACAATAATATTATCTCATATAGCATTCTCTATACCATTTGTTGTAGTAAGTGTAAAGTCATCACTAGATATGTTAGATAATCATTTATATGATGCAGCTAGTGACCTTGGAGCAAGTAATTTAAAAACAATGTTCTATGTAATACTACCATCTATAAAAAGTGGGATATCATCTGGTTCACTTTTAGCACTAACTCTTTCATTTGATGATGTAGTTATAAGTTATTTTACATCAGGACCAGGAAGTAACACACTACCTTTATATTTATATTCAATAATTAAATCAGGCGTAAAGCCAGATGTAAATGCATTAGCAACAATAATGATTATATTTATATTATTAATAATTAGTATTTATATTTTAATTAACTATAAAAGGCAGGTGAAATATGGTCAATGAAAAAAATATTTTTAATTATATTAATAATATTAACTTTCACTGGATGTCAAAAACAAAATAATAATGTTTTAAATGTTTTGAATTGGTCATCATATATACCAGATGATGTAATAAATGATTTTGAAAAAGAAACAAATATAAAAGTTAATTATGGAACATATTCTTCAAATGAAGAATTATTAGCAAAAATTTCTGCTGCAAAAGAAGGAACATATGATGTAGTATTTCCAAGTGATTATATGGTTGAATTAATGAAAGAAAAAGGATATTTAGAAGTATTAGATAAGACTAAACTATCAAATTATAAAAATATAAAAGAAGAATATTTAAACCTAGAATATGATAAAGACAATGAATATTCACTTCCATTTTTAGTTGCTTCTGTTTTTATAGCAAAAAATAGTGAACATATTGTAGAAAACATAGATTCATATAATGATTTATTAAATGAAAAATATAAAAACAATATAGTCATGTTAGATGATCAAAGAATAGTAATAGGAATAGCTCTATTAGCTTTAGGATATGACCCTAATGAAAATAATGAAAATAAATTAAAAGAAGCAGAAGAATGGCTTCTTAAATTAAAACCGAATATTAAAGCATTTGATAGTGATAGTCCTAAAATGTTTTTAATATCAAAAGAAGTAGATATAGGTGTCATATGGAATGCAGAAATTGCAATATCCATGAGTGAAAATAGTTCTATAGAAGTAAGATATCCAAAAGAAGGAACAATGATTAGCATAGACAATTACGTTGTTTTAAAAGGTTCTAAAAATCAAGAAAATGCTTATAAATTTATAAATTATTTGTTACGAGAAGATGTCATGGCAAAAATTATAGAAGGCTATCCATATAAAAATGTAAATTCCAAGTCAGATAGTATACTTCCAAGTAGTTATATATCAAATACAGCATCTAATTTTTCTAAAGAAGTATTAAAAAATAGTTATATGATTAAAAATATAGGAGATAAGGTTAAACTATATGATCAAATATGGGCAAGTATTAAATAAAATGTAAATTGTAATTTAAATAAAAAAATGTTACAATTTATTTATAATAGGAAAGGAGGAACATATGACAGTTAGACACTATATTGACACACAAGATTTTACAAAAGAGGAAATGCTTAATTTAGTTGATTTAGGATTACTTATTAAGAAAACTATTAAATCTGGTGGACACTTGAATGTCTTATATCAAAAGACTTTAGGAATGATTTTTGAGCAAAAATCAACAAGAACTAGAGTTTCATTTGAAACTGCCATGACTCAATTAGGTGGACACGCACAATATTTAGCACCAGGACAAATCCAGTTAGGTGGTCATGAAAGCTTAAAAGATACATCAATTGTTTTATCTAGATTAGTAGATATAATGATGGCTCGTGTTATAAGCCATAAAAATATAGTAGAATTGGCTAAATATGCAACAGTTCCAGTGTTAAATGGTATGAGTGACTATAATCATCCAACTCAAGAACTAGGTGATATTACCACAATTTTTGAACATATGCCAAAAGGTAAAAAGTTTGAAGATTTAAAAATAGTTTTTGTAGGAGATGCTACACAAGTATGTGCATCACTTGGAATGATTACAACTCACTTAGGTGGCCACTTTGTACATTATGGACCTAAAGGTTTTCAATTGAGTGATAACATAAGAAAAATATGTGAAGAAAATTGCAAAAAATCTGGTGGTTCATTCCTAGTTACTGAAGATGAAGAAGCAGCTATTAAAGATGCTGACTTCATTTATACAGATGTATGGTATGGATTATATGAAAGTGAATTACCTGAAGAAGAAAGAAAGAAAATTTTCTATCCTAAATACCAAGTTAATATGGATATGCTAAAGAAAGCAAGTCCTAATGTAAAATTTATGCATTGCTTACCAGCTACTAGAGGAGAAGAAGTAACTGATGAAGTAATGGACTCAGAAAAATATTCTATATGTTTTGATGAAGCTGAGAATAGATTAACAGCTATGAGAGCATTATTAGTATATTTTATGGGCGTTGAAGACGAAACACGTGAAAAGTGTAATAAGTTTTTAGAAAAGTAAGGAATTATAAAACATGGAAAAGAAAAAGAAAAAATTTAAGTTGGTCGATGCCATATTAGCAACAATATGTATTACATTAGTTGCTGAAAGTGTTATGCCAACAGCCGCAATTGGAAACTCACAATATTTTTGGTGGATTTTCTTAATTATTGCATTTGTATTACCATATGGGCTTATTTGTTCAGAATTAGGTACAACTTTCCCAAGTGAAGGTGGTATGTATGATTGGGTAAAAATGGCTTTTGGCAAAAAATGGGCTGGAAGAGTTGCATGGAATTATTGGATTAATTTTCCTTTATGGATTGCATCACTTGCAGTAGCAGTAACAGACGTTATTGCTGGAGTATTTGAAGTAGAGTTAAGTTTATGGGCTCTATTAGCATTTCAACTAGGATATACATTATTAGTAACATTATTAAGTACAAATAGAATTGGAGAAAATAAATGGTTAGTAAACTGTGGAGCATTCTTCAAAATATTATTTATGCTAGGACTTGGAATTTTAGGTATTTATGTATACATTAAAACAGGAGAAAGTGCTAACCCAGTACAAAGTGTTGCTGACTTATTCCCAAGTTTAGATTTAGCAGGAATTGGATTTATTTCAATAATTATATTTAATGTTTTAGGACTTGAAGTTGTCGCTACGTTCGTAGATGATATGGAAAACCCTAAAAAAGAAATTCCAAAAGCTTTAATTATAGGTGGTGCTTTAATGGCTATTTTCTATATTTTACCAGCTACCGGAATTAATATTGCAATGCCAGTTGAAGATGCTGAAGCAGCTGGATTAACAGAAAGTTTTGCAATACTTTTAACTAGTTTAGGTGTAAGTGATAATATTATAAGAATTATAGTTATTGCTGTAGGACTTATGTTCATTTATACTATGATTGTAAATATTGCATCATGGTCATTTGGTGTTCATAGCGTTGCTAAATATTCAGCAGATGATGGTGGACTACCAACTGTATTTAAAAAAGCAAACAAAGAAGGCGTTGCTACTGGATCTGTTTGGGCATGCGGTGTAGTAGCAGTAATATTAGTAATCGTAGGAGTTATCTTATCAGTATATGGTAGTGAAGCTGCTAATAACTTATTCTGGACATTCTTTAGTTTAAGTTTAGTAACATTACTAATTAGCTATATTCCATTATTCTTAGCTTACGCAAGATTAAGAAAAACTAATAAAACAAAAAGAGTATTTACAGCAGTTAAGAGTGATTTTATGGCAAACGTAATTACTTATGTTCCATTTATATTACTTGTTTTAGCTATTGTATTTACATTATTTGTAGATTTTACACCAGAATCTATTAAAGGAAACTTACCATTAATCGTAGGCGTAATTGTTTCATTCATAATTGAAGAAATATTAGTTTCAAAAATTAAAGAAGATAAAAAATAAAATAAAAAAAGGAGAAAAGGGTATGAAAAGATTAGATTCAACTCCTAAAAAAGATGGATTTAGGATGCCCGGTGAATTTGAACCTCATAGAGGAACATATATCATTTGGCCAGAACGTCCTGATAACTGGAGATTAGGTGGAAAACCTGCTCAAAAAGTTTTTTTAGAAGTTATTAAAAAAATTGCTAAATATGAACCAATCACTGTAGTAGTTTCAAGAAATCAATATAGCAATGTTCTTCATTTAGCAAGTGGAAATAACATTCGTGTTGTTGAAATGAGTAATGATGACTCATGGATTCGTGATTGTGGAGCAACTTTTGTAGTTAATGATAAAGGTGCTATGCGTGGAATTGATTGGACATTTAATGCATGGGGAGGATTAGTTGATGGCTTATATTTCCCATGGGATCAAGATGACAAAATTGCTTCAAAAATGTGTGAAATTGAAAGAGTATCTAGATATAGATTAGATGATTTTATTTTAGAAGGCGGTTCTATCCATGTAGATGGTGAAGGAACTTGTATGGTTACTGAAGAATGTCTTCTATCTGAAGGTAGAAACAGTAGCATGACTAAAAAACAAATCGAAAAAACTCTTTGTGAATATTTAAATTGTAAAAAAGTATTATGGATTCCAAAAGGAATTTATCTAGATGAAACTAATGGTCATGTAGATAATATTTGTAATTTTGTTCGTCCAGGAGTAGTTGTATTAGCATGGACTGATAATAAAAAAGATCCACAATATGCTATATCTAAAGAAGCATATGATTATTTATCAAAAGAAACAGATGCTAAAGGTCGTAAACTAGAAATTCATAAATTATATGTACCAAAACCAATTCTAATTACAAAAGAAGAAAGTTTAGGAGTAGATGCTGTTGATGGAACATTACCACGTCAAAAAGGTGATAGATTAGCAGCAAGTTATGTAAACTATTATACTTGTAATGGAGCAATTATTATGCCAACATTTAACGATCCTAACGATGAATTAGCTGTTAAAACATTACAAGCATTATATCCAGATCGTAAGATTGAAACTGTTTATGCACGTGAAATACTATTAGGTGGTGGAAATATTCACTGTATTACACAACAAGTTCCAAAAGGAAACTGTGTTGAATAAATAGTTACTAAAGCAAATTCATAAAAAAGAATTTGCTTTTTTAATTTATTGTGATATATTTTTTATGGTGAATAAAATGTTAGACTTATTAATTGATGAAAAAAGGAAAGAATATAGATGCTTTGATTTATTAAAAGAACTCTATACTACAAATAGTGAGTTTAAAGAAGCAATAGATAATGGAATTAGGCTAGGAAAAATACATGGTTTTAGTGAAGACGTTTGGGATTTAATAGAATCTCAAAATATTAGAGTAATTAATAGTTTTGAAGATGTATTTGCAACAGGATTTAACATAGGTGGATGTACAACTGTAACAAAACAATTTAGTTATTCATTTGATAATATATTAATATGTGGTGGAGATGTAAGATTTTTAGAAAATACAAAAAATTCTGATGAAAAAGGTAAACATACATGGATGATAAAAGATAATATTATTTATGATACATCATTAATGCTTATAATCGATGAAAACTATGCACATGAATATTTAGGATATAAAGAGTTAAAAAGAGACAACCCTTCAAAAGATAGAATGTATAACAATGCAAGAGAGTATGCAAGAGATAAGAATTTAAAAAAATAATTATCTCTTTTTTTATTAGATTGCATATTCTATTTATAGGAGGGCTAATATCATGTTTAATAATTATAAAGAAATAGTAACAAAAGCTATAATTGGAAAAGGAAAAAAAGTATTTAAAAATGACTATGAAGTAGAAGCAGAAAAACAAGTAGACAATGTTTTAGGATGTTGGGTAATAAATCATAATTTAAAAGGTGTAAAAGAAGATGATTATATCAAAATAAATGGTAGTTATGATATAAATATTTGGTATAGTTACGATAATAATACCAAAACAGATGTGATAAGTAAAAAAATGTTTTATGAAGAAAAAGTTAAAGTAAAAGTAAAAGATAATACTGTGGTTGATGAAGACTCTGAAATTATAATTAGAAGTTTAAAAAATCCTACCTGTATTGATGTAAGTAATGAAGACAAGACTATTAAATATACTATTTCAAAAGAATTAGGAATAGAGATAGTAGGAGATGCCAAAATAAGAATACCAGTCTCCAATAGTGAAGAAGACTATGATATTATAATAGATGAAAAAAGTATAAATGAAGAAATAGATAAAGAAGTAAAAGTGGATTATTTAGAAGAAAAAAAATAATAGACGTATCAAGCGTCTTTTTGTCTATATAAAATTAATCAAAAAGATTTTAAAACAATCAAATAGATGATATAATATTATTGAATAATTTGATAATATGGGTGGATATATGAAAAATAAATGGATATTTTATTTATTTGTATTAATTGCATTAGGACTTTCAGTTTTTGGAGTAATATATGTAGTTAATAATATGAGTACTGAAACTTATAGTTTTTCAAGTGATGGATACGCTCTATATTCTGATAATAAAGATACTAAACCATCAAGCTATAGTTTTACACTTGGAACAAATTATAGCTATAAAAAACTCAAAGATAATATTACTTTTACATCAACAGATGGTAATGTAGCAATAGACGAGTCTACATTCATTCATTATGCCGATAAATCATTTATGCCATTAAAAAATGTTGTAGGATTAGACTTATCAACAATTGATTCTAAAATTATTTTTTATTATAATATTTATAAGAATACAATTATTAAAACTGAAAATAATAAATTAACAATTAATACTCAATCTGATGAAAAGATATCATTTAACAATATGCTAATAAGAATAAATGACAATAAATATCTTTTAATTGGAGATAATGTTAGAGCAACCTTAGTAACAGAAGAAATAATAGATTTTGATAATTATGTTTATTTTGAGTATGTAGATGGTTCAGTAATAAAAATATACAATAATACTAAATCATATAAAACAATTGCTAAAGGCACTAAAATTATAGTTGGTGAAAATTCTATTGATTTGAATAAAAAGACTATATCTAAAAAGAACATAGAGTATATTACATTAACTAATTTAGTAATTGATAATGATAGTAACATTGATATCATTGTTGATGATACTGTAGAAAAATTACCTGATATTAATAAATCAAATGTTGATGATAATAGTGGGACTACTTCAGGCGGAACAAATGGAGGCACAAGTGGTGGAAGTACTGTAGTAGATGATAATAGTCAAGAAGAAGATAGTTCTACACAGGAACCAACAGAAGAAGAGGAAGATCCATTAAAGAACATAACACAACCTACATTTAAAGTTACAGAAATGGTTTTAACACCAATAAAATTAGATGCGAAAATAGAAATAACAGATGAAGATAATATTTTAACTTCAGCAACAAGTGTAACAGTAGTAGAAAACTCAACATCAAAAGTAGTTTATGAACAAGAATCGCCAATGGGAGATACAAATATTTTACTTTCAGTTGGAAATCTTACTCCAGATACAGAATACACAATTTATTGTAAGGCAGATTACGAAATAGAAGGAATAGAATATAACAAAACATTTATTTCAAAGATATTTAGAAGCGAGGCACTTGGAGCATCATTTACTAAGAGTTATGCTACATCAGAGTCACTTGGAATAAAAGTCTCAAAAGATAATTATTCAAAAGTTTCTTCTGTAACAATTACAATTTATAATTCAAAAGGTGAAAAATTAGATTATCAAGCAGTAAATCTTAGCGATGAAAGTACTCAAGAAATAGTATTTAATGGTTTAGATAGCAATAGTACTTATAGTATTATAATGAGTGAAATATTAGTAGATGGATTAGTTGTAAGTAATGGATATTCAGAAAGAGCATCATTTAAAACTTTAAAACAAGCACCTTATATAGAAAAACTAGAATATGAAATAGATAAAAGAAATCAAACATTTAATTTAAAAGCAACTGGTATTAGTGATGAAAACTATGGCATTGAAAAATATAGATATGAGATATACGATGCTAGAAGTGATTTAGAAAAAGATGATCCAGTATTAGTTATTTCATCTGATAATACAGATGTAGTTAAAGCAAAAGTAGATGATATAAAATTAAATAGAGGAACAGCATATACTTATAAATTAGTTTTAGAATTTAATGATAATGAAAAAATAGTTGAATATACAAAAGACTTAGGAACTACAATGCAATTAGATGGAGTAGAGTTTCCAACAGTAAGATGGGAAAAAACAAATGTTACATGGGAACAAATAAATGGAACTATAATTGTTGATGACCCATCAGGTGCAATAGTAAGTGACAATTTTAAAGTAGTTTATAAAAACTCTTTAGGAATTCATTCTTCAA
Organism: uncultured Clostridium sp.; assembly: GCA_964490375.1. Taxonomy (GTDB): domain Bacteria; phylum Bacillota_I; class Bacilli_A; order RF39; family UBA660; genus CAG-1000. The sequence goes on along the minus strand of CAZBAZ010000004.1, from coordinate 22,752 downwards.
AAACAATAACAGCATCTACTGACTCAGATTCTATTCCAATTAATATAAATAATTTAAGGGCAAATGAAACATATACATTTGAGGTATTTGCTGATGTAAATATGCAAGATGATAATGAACAAGTTGATGAAATGTATATAGGAAGTGTATTTGTTCAAACTGGAAAGCCAAAAAATTTAGTAGCAAATTATTCACTTAGTAATGACTATTTAACAGCGTTTGGAATCAATATGATATTAACAAATTCAAGTGAAGGAGATTCATCACTTGAAGCAAGTACAATAAGTGAAATGACATTAACACTATATCAAGGAACTGGAACATCAGGAACTAAAGAAATTTCCAAAAAAGTAGTTGATTTAGATGAAGATGATTACAAGAGTACAATTAAAGAATTATTTTATGACCAATCAACAACACTAAACCCAACATATTTTGATAGCAAAAATTCGGATTATACACAAAAAACATATACATTAAAAATAAGTAATGTATATGATTATACTGACTATAAAAATGAAATTACAATTACAAATGATGAATATACTTTCCCGATTAATAGTTATATACCAGATACACCAACTGACCCAGATAATGCAATTATTGTTACAAAAGTATTAAATAAAAATGCAGAAGTATTTGGCCTAGAATATGATGATAATTTAGAACCAAACACTGTAGTTGGATATAATTTAGTAACAGACTACTTAAATGAATCAGGAAATGCAACTAGACTTGTATATCATGTTTGGAAATATGATTCAACTAAAAAAGAATATGTAAAATTAGATAATCTTGATAGAGTAGTTTCATTTAATGAGGAAGGATTAGTTAATCCAGAATTATTTGAGGTTGGATATGGTACTTCAAATAATGTAGATGACACTGATACATTAAGAAGAGGAAATAAATATAAATTCTCTTATGAAGTATATTTAGATATTGATGGAGATGGAACAGAGGATGGAGTTTATCCAACAATAGTTGATGAAAATATGATTTTAAGTTCAAAAGAACAAGTAGCTAACAAAGAAAGTTCAAAATTTCAAATATATCCATCATCTTCATCTAGTAATACTGCAACATGGAAATATAAATATGTAGATGTTGATAGTAGTTTAGCAACTAATAAATTATATAGTTTTGTAGGAAATTCAGCAAATCCAAGTTCAAATGCTGACATTAGTTCTTCAAATGATTATCAAGCAATAACATTAACTAAATTAACTGCAAAACAATTCTATTCAATAAAAAAACAAGAACAATTAATAAAAGGTGAAAATGCAACATATGAAAATTTAACATCACAATATTTCTATGGAATTAATGGTTCATTAAATATAACTTATTCGACAGAAATAGATACAAACAAACTAATAATAAGCATTGATGACTATTATGATAAAACTGATATTACTGATTTAATTGTTTCCACTGATGTTAAAATAATCCCAACATCTAGTGAAGATGAAGCAAGAATTGGAACAAAAACCTTAACAAATTTAACATTTGATAGTGGAAATATAAACATAGATTTATTTGATATAGCAGAATACTTATCAGTAGAATTTAAAACAGAAGTAACTATTTATATTGATACAGGAAACACTGGATTTGATGTTCAATCAACATTCAAAGCTATACAAAAAGGATCAATTTCATCTGGTGCAAACTATTTCTATATAGATGATGATAATAAATTAGCACAAAACTCTATTATAAGTGGAAGCGAATTTGAAACCAATTTTAGTACAAAAGATTATCTACTAAAAATAACAAATAAAAGTAATAAATCATTAGATTTAAATATTTCAATAGATGAAACGGGTGTGGTTTATTCAAATGGAAATATTGTTTTAAAAGAATTGACTGCTCAAAAATTAAATTCAGAATCAAATATTACTAAATATGACATAATTATACCTAGTATTAAAATGTTATCAGGCAGTAATAAATTAAATATTCTATCACTATTAAATACAGCCGAAATCAGTCCTAAAATATCTGTTTTAGATAGCATTAATATAAAAGATAATTTAATATATATGGATTTATATTCAACAGATGAAAATGGTGTTAATGCAAAATTTATAAAAACACTTAGTGATACAGTATCAAATTTTAATAAAAAAATAACATTAACTGGTTTAAGCCCAAAAACAAATTACTATATACAATTCTATACATATGTTTATAATATAAATACATCTAGTTATGAAAAATATTATTTATACGATGATGATTATAAGATATCAGGATATAGTTATAGATTCTACACGTTATCAGATGTAGGTATTAAAAATATTAAAGTTGATTTTCAAAAAGATACATATACAAATAAGAAAATAAAATTTGATTATACTCTAGATAATATTCAAGGTTATGATTATATTGCTTATGAAATATTTGAATTAATAGATGGTGAATATCAAAAAGTAAATATAGAAATTCCATCTTCAGTAGCATTTTTTACAAACATGTCATTCCAAGTAGATGCAACCCCTGGAAATGAAGCAGGATTTGCTTATGGAAAACAATATAGATTAGACATTAGTCCAATCGGACATTATACTGATGATGAAGGAACAAAAGAATTAGATTTAGGAAAAACAAGTTTTGAATTTACTCTTGATGATTTTGAAGAACCATATATAGGAATTTCATCAGGAAAAACAAGCGATACAATTTATTTTAGAGTAAGTATTGATGATGAAAGTAAAGTTGTTAAAGATGATTTATATGCTGTCAAATTAATGGATTCAAATTATAATGTTATAACAACAATAAATGATGTATCTACAAATAGTATAAATAAAAAATTCACATTTTCTAAAGATGAATTTAATTTACAAGAAAATGATATTTACATCTTTATGGTAATGGTAGATGCTGACTATAAAAATAAAAAGAGTGATTACACAAGCATAAATCAAACTAAAAGCATTAGATTTGGTGATTCAGTAAATTTAGGTAGTGTAACAGCAAATAAAAATGCAAACAATCAATATGCATTAGATATCATATTTGCTGATTCATATAAACTAGGAACAATAGATAAAATTTCTTATACAGTAAGTTCAACTAGCGTTTCATACTTTGCAACAGGAAGTACTGACTTTGTAACAAGATATGAAACAAATACTGATTTATATTATTACACAATGGAATTAACACAAAGTGAAAATTTTGCACCAGGAAATGTGTATACTATAACAATGAATTTTTATTCAAATAATAATTTAGTAGCACAAGATGAAGTTAATTACTACTATGGAGGTGCATAATGAGAAAATTGAGTAATAAAAATAAGATTTATATTTTCTTTTTTACATTAATAGTAATAGGAATAATAGCTTTAATGATTTATGCAATAAAACTTTCCAGTAATAAAACTAGAGATGTATATTCGATTTCTACAAATAGTATAATATTTGACTCAGAAACAAATTTAATTGATACATCTCTAGGAGGACAAATAGCTACTAACTGGAGTAGTGATTATTTCTATAATAGTGAAGATGGAAAATCATATGAATTAGGAAAAGTAAGCGTTGTCTATGAAAAAGCTACTGAAGAAATTAATATATTTGGAACGAATTATTTGGTATCAACCATTGGAGATATAGTAGAAAATAATAATAAAACTAACATAAATAACTTAAATACAAATAATTTTTATAAACTTAAAGATAGAACATACTTAATTATATCTAATGAAATATATGACTCAGAAAAAACTATATTTGCTAAAAAATATCTAATTGTATATATAGATAAGCAAGGAAATGCATCATTATTAAATGATTCAATTAACTTAAAAACTATTAATCCAATAATATTAAACTTTGGAGAATATGAATTTGATATAGCTAATGAAAAGTTAATAATTGGTAATCAAGAAATAGATTTAAAATTAATTAATGGTAGTACTAATGAATATATTCCAAAATCTGATAAAACAAAAACAGAAGATGTTGATATGAAAGAACTATTAAACTCATACAATAAATTAGTAAATGATTTTGAACAATATGTCAAAAATAATAAAACTGTAGGTGGAACAAATGTTGTTAATAATAGTAATACAACTGTTGTAAATGGAAGTTCAAGTAGTAATAAAAGTCAAATTATTATTGTTAATAATAAAACAAATATAGTAAAAAGAGTAAGTTTACGAGGTGCTGTATCTTATCCTACATATATAGATGTTTCATATATAATTACAGATCCTGAAGAAAAATATCAAGCTGTTTATTTATTAGTTACAGGTATTAAAAATGGTGAAACGGGTACAGAAAAAATTATACTTGATAAATATGATACAAAATATAGAATAACTAACCTTGAACATAAAAGTGAATATACTATTACTCTTGGATATATCGAAGTAGTAGAAGAAGACAAGAAGAAAACATTAGTTGATAATTTAGAAGATGTTATAAATGTTAGAACAACACAATGCGATGCAGAGATTAGCATAGATAGAATATCAAAAGGATATGTTGAATTTACATTCAAAATGACTGAAAACTATGCTATCGAATCAGGAACAATAAATTTATATTCAGATGATAAAGTATCTGATAGTGTAGATATTAATTATAAAGAAGCACTATCAAAATCTGGCTTTAAATCTAAACTTAAAATGTCAGATTCAGATATGTATATAATAAAATTAACAAATGCCAAATATAATGGTAATAAAGTTGATATAGATGTTGAAAAGAAATTTACATATCAACCAATGAAAACAAATAATGAATGACTAATATTAAAGATAAGTACTAATGTATTTATCTTTTCTTTTGTTTTAATATTGAATTATAAGCCCTAAATATGCTATAATTTTAGTGTTAGAATAGGTAGGTGTACATATGGAAGATATAGTAGTATCAGTAATGAATTCAATAGGGACAATAATGGGCTATTCATTAGCTGGATTTGGTCTTGGAATTGGAATATTAGGCTCTAAAATAGCTGAAGCTGTTGGTAGAAATCCAGAAGTTAAAAATGAAATCGTGAGTTCATTAATGATGGTTATGATTATACTTGCTATTTTCATTCTTTTAATGTTTGCATTTTGCTTCATGTTATTATTCTTTAATCCATACACTGGTTAATTATGAATGAAATACTTATAGCAATTTTCATTGTTGCTGTTTTATTAATAATATTAGTATTCATATTTGTTTCAACTACTAAAAGAGCAAACGTTTTAATTAAAAATCTATTTGTAGATAAATTACAAGAATATGATTATCTAATAGATGATAAAGAAAAGAAGATTGAAGAATTAAATCAAACAATAGAAAAAAAGAAAAAATCCTATGTAAAATTAGAACAAGAATTAGAAGATTTAGAAAAGAGCAATGTATCAAGAGAAAAAGTATCTATTGATAGTGATATAAACTTACCAACAAATGCTGACTTTGAAGATGGCAACATTCTAACTGGTTATAAAAAAATAAAAGAAGGGTTTGATTTTAATCCAGAAAAAATATTAAAAGATTTTATAAATAAAAATGTTAAAGAAGATAAAAATTATACAATGTATAAAAAAATAAGAAGTTACTTTAATTATGATACTATGTATAAAATAATGACTTATCAACCAAATGAACAAAAAATAATAATGAAAGAATTATTAAGTGATAAAGAATATAAAATAGTAGAAAATTTGTTAAACATTAAAAAGTTTAATATAGTAAAGTTTGTTGATAAACTTGATGATTTGATTTTAAAAGCAAATCCAGAAATACTTGTTTATACAGGAGAAAAGAATAAAAAATATAATTATCTACACAATCAAATAAAAACAATATATGATGATAAGATAACAGAAGGATTTAAAATTATATATAAAGGAGTTGTATACGATTATAGTATATAAAATATTTAGAAAGGTTAAATATTAGAGTGTGATATTATGGATGGAAATATTGACAACATTATTGATAAAAAAATAGATGATATTGTAAAAAAGAATAATATTTATCACATTGGAAAAGTAGTTAAAATAAATAATTATATAATTGAAGCTACTGGTTTAGAAGATGTCTTCTTTTTTGAAAAAGTCTATATAAAAAATGAATCTAATATTGGCTATGTTGATAAAATAGAAGAAGATAAAGTAGTCATTGCTCTAATTAAAACCAATGGAGATATTAGGATAAATGATTCAATAACTGCTAGTGGAGAAGTATTACAATCATCTTATTCAAAAAATTCAATGGGAATGATTATAGACCCATTTGGAAATGATAAAATGTCAGGAAAAAAATTTAATGATTGTAAACAAATACCAATTGAATCACCTTATATTCCAATTATGAAAAGAACACCAGTTAATAGACCATTAGAAACAGGAATAGCAGCAATAGATTTAATGTTCCCAATTGGAAAAGGTCAAAGACAATTGATAATCGGAGATAAAAAAACAGGTAAAACACAAATATTATTAGATACTATTGCTAATCAAAAAAATAAAAATGTTATATGTATATATGTCGCAATAGGCAAAACAAAAAAAGAAGTAAAAAGAGTATTTACAAAATTAACAGAAAAACAAACAAATTCATATACACTTATAGTAGCGGCATTCAATGATGATCCAGTGCCATTAATAAAATTAACTCCATATGTTGCTTTATCTATTGCACAAGAATATATGCTAGAGGGATTTGATGTATTAGTTTGTATAGATGACTTAAAAACACATGCTGATGCATGTCGTGAAATGACATTGATTGCTGAAAAGAACACTGGAAGAGATGCATATCCTGCTGATATATTCTACATACATTCAAGACTTTTAGAAAAAGGATGTCAATATGAAAATGGAGCATCTATTACAATATTACCAACTGTACAAACAAAAGGTGGAGATATAACTGATTATATTTCTACTAATATTATTTCAATAACAGATGGACAAATAGTATTATCAGAAAAGTTATTTAAAAAAGGTCAAAAACCTGCGATTAATTTTGGACTTAGTGTTTCACGATTAGGCGGAGCAGTTCAGAGTCCAGATATTAAAAAGATTGGAGCAGTAGTAAGAAGAGAAGTTCTTTCATACTTAGAAACATCAGATGTATATCAATTAGTTAATGTTGAATCTCTATCTGATGAATTACAAAGTAAAATATTTAAAGGCCAAAAGTTATTAGGACTTTTAAATCAAAGAAAGTTTTCTCCAATGTCACAAGAAAAACTTATTGCTGACTTTGGTTATGTAGCAGGTCTTGGAGATTCAAAAGTAGTTGATGAATTAATTAAAGATATAGAATTAACTAAGAGAATAGAATCTGATGAAAAACCAGAAAAGATAAAAGAAATAAAAGTATCTACAGAGGTTGATGAAAGTTTAGTAGAACACGCACCTAAAAAAGAAGCACCAAAGGAAGATTATACTAAAAAAGACTATTTTGCTAGACCATCTAATTTTGGTGAAAAAAATTATAGTTCTACTGATATGGCTAATTCTGGAATAACATATGTAAATATGGATGAACAACAAAAAAATGAAGAATTTAGTTATGTAGTAAAGCAAGATAGTACAATATTAAATCCAGAGTCTCAAGTAAATACACAAGCACAAGAAACTATTCAAACTACACCTGAACAAAGCACAATTCAAACAGAAATATCAAGTAGTATAGATAACACAAATAATCAAAATATACAACAATAATTAGAAGGAGAAATAATATATGGGCGTTAAAAATACTGTAAAAGTTATGAATTTCCATGCACTTCTTAGAGTAACAGATGCTCGTGATAGAGTAAATGATGCTTTTAGATATGAACGTGAATTAAAATATATTATTTCTTCTATAGTTAATAATAGAATATTTAAACAAGAACATGTTTCGCTTGACATAGATGATGAAGGAGTAGAACTTAATATTTATTTAGGAAGTGATTTAGGATTCTGTGCAAACTTTAACTCAGATGTCATGTACTTCTTAAAAACAGATATTGCAGAAAATGACAAAATTATCATTGGAAAAAGAATAAGAGTTCAAGTAGAGAATGAAAAACTATTTATAAGCAATGAAAACTTTGAAGATAGATTTAATGATATATTTGATGTAGTTTTAGAAGGACTACTTGCTAGAAAATATTCTAAAGTAAACATAATTTATAATCATTACTTTAATATAAGTAGACAAGAAGTATTAAAAAGAACAATCCTTCCATTTGATTATGAAGGAGGAGATGCTCTTGATGATGAAGAAAAGAAAGAATTTAGTAAACTAGATGACTTTGTTATTGAAGGAGATTTAAATAACATAATTTGGAACTTAATATCAATATATGTAACAATGGAAATAAGAATAGCTAAAGCATGGAGCTATGCTGCTGAAAATGTTATAAGACAAAAATTTACAGATAATTCATTAAAAAGGATAGAAGAAAAAGAAGAAGACGATCAAAGAAAAGAAAGAAAGGCTATAAAAGCCAAATCTTTTAAAGAGATAGTAGAATTAAATAATAGAAAATTAAGAATGAAAAAAATGGAGGAGTAACTATGGTAGGAACAATAATTTCAGTATCTGATTTAAATGTTAAAATAATATTAGATAAACCAAGTGAAGTGGCTATTGGTGACATATTAACTGCTAATTATCATGATACTACATTTAAATTTGAAGTAGTTGAAGTTACTGGAAATATTGCCAAAACTATTCCATTTGAAAATGTAATGTACTTAAAAAAAGGTATTCAAATATACCCTTCAAAAGAAAAATTATCCATAGAATATTCTGATCAAATACTAGGTAAAGTATTTAACTCTTATGGAGAACTTATTGATAATAATAAAATTGAAAATCCAAATAAAAGGTGTGTATATGATAGAAATGTATCATTAGAAGAATTAAACATTCAAAGTGATATATTATGGACAGGAATTAAAGTTATAGACTTTTTCGCTCCAATTCAAAAAGGTTCAAAATTAGGTCTTCTAGGAGGAGCAGGAGTAGGAAAAACAGTTATTATTAAAGAACTTATCAACAATGTATTTAAAAAGTTCCAATCTAACTCTATATTTATTGGAGTAGGAGAAAGAAGTAGAGAAGGAAAAGAACTATATGATGAAATGAAAGAAGCAAATTTACTAGATAAAATGTCTATAGTTTTTGGACAAATGGGAGACAATGCTACATCAAGAAGCAAAGCTGTTTATAGTGGTTTAACACTTGCTGAATACTTAAGAGATGAAAAGAAACAAGATGTATTATTATTTATTGATAATATATATCGTTTTGTTCAAGCAAAATCAGAAATCTCAGCAGAACTAGGACGCTCACCAATAGAAAATGGATATCCTACTACAATGGTATCTGATGTTAGCGAAGTAGAAGAAAGAATTAACTCTACAAAAGAAGGCTCAATAACTTCATTCCAAGCAATATATATTCCAGCAGACGATTATGATGATGAAGCAGTTCAAACAATAACTGGACATTTAGATGGACAAATAGTATTAGATCGTTCAGTCGCAGAAAAAGGAATATATCCAGCAATAAATGTATTTAAAACAACAAGTATTCTAGTAGACCCAGATTATATTGGAGAAAGACATTATAATTTAATAGAAAAAGCATTAAAATATTTAACAAGATATGAAGAATTAGAAGAAATTATTGTAATCCTTGGTATAGAAGAATTAAGTGAAGAAGATAAATTAATATTTTATAGATCAAGAAAACTTAGAAATTATTTTTCACAACCAATGTTTGTCGCAGAACAATATACCAATATGAAAGGTCAATTAGTTAGTATAGAAGATACTTTAAATGATGTTGAAAATATATTAAATGGTGTATATGATGAAGTAGATGAAAGTAATTTTATGTTTATAGGAAAGATTGAAAATGCATAGTAATAAAGAATTAAAAGTAATTGTTCTTGATTGTGGAATAGAAATGGAAGAAATTGATAATGTTAAAATAATTAGAGTTAAAAGTCATAATTATAACTTATTAATTTTAAAAGATTATTGGCCTATAATAGGTGAATTAGATGGCTCTATTTCTATTGAAGGAGAAAGAAATATAAAATATGAAAATATTAAAGGATTCTATTCTCTTAGTAACAATATATTTCATTTAATTATAAAAGAAAAAGGTGAAGAGAATTGATTAAGAATTTAAGTTCAATATATAGTTATTATATATTTTGTAGTATTTCTATTATACTAATTTCTTTAATTCTTTTTTTCGCTACAAAAAAATATAGAAAATTAAATGAAAATATCTATTCAATATTTTTAAATTTAAATATAAGAAAAACTATATTATTAGCTTGTTGTATAGTTAATGTAATGATTATTATATATTCTTGCTTCTTTATAAAAAACTTTAATAATATTATATTATATATGTTAATAGTTAATACACTAATATCTGTTTCAATTTCACTTAATATAAGAACTATAATATTTGATATTTTTTATCTATTAATAACACTTTCATCATTAAAAATATTAAGTTTGATTTATAACTATTTAAATGAAGTATATTATAGTAAAATAGTATATATATTAAGTTTAATATTTATGACAATGATTCTTTTCTATGGAATATTTATTACTATTAGAAAAATAGAATTAATTTTACATAAAGAAAGAGAAAGGAAAATAGTATGATAGAAAATAATAATGAAACTAATGAACAAGAAGTAAAAAATAATCAAATAAATGTTGTTAATCCAGAAAATATCAAACCTGTAGAAGTAACTGCTAATAACGTTCATGACAAAAGAAAAAAAGATAAAAATTTAAGAATAATTATAATATCAACTGCAGCTTTTATAATTTTATTACTTTCTATAATTATGATATTTATATTTTATAAAAAGCAAAAAACTTACACATTTGAAAATTATAAATTATATCAATATTTTTCAGGAGTAAAAGTAGAATATGAAGGAAAAGTATCTATAACAAATGATGGAGAAGAAGCTAAAATAACTACTAAAGATGGAGTAGAAAATATAGAAGATGCTCCAATATATTTTAAAGATGAAAAAAATTTAGTTTTCTTTGCCAAAAATATACAATTAATAATACCAAGAATAAAAACAACTAGTTATAAAATAAATCACTTTTCAAAAATAAAAATAGAAGATGATATAGCTTATCTAAATTATAAAAATAAAGATATTTATTTAGAACATTCATTTCTATATGATGGAAATAATTTATATTTCTTTATATATGAAACTAAAGTTAATATAGATGGAAAAGAATATATTTTATCACCGCTATCTTATATTATAGTTAATTATAAAAGCGAAATAGAAATATATGATAAAAAAGAAGATAAATACACAATAATAGATGAACATCAAAAAGATGTAATTGCATATTTAGATAGTTATAAAATTAATTTGAGTACAGATACTCTTACATATGATAGTGGAGATAGATTACTTATAAAATCACCAGATAATTTACCACTTTATGAAGGAAATGAAGTATCTAAAAGGTAACCTTTTAGGGTTACTTTTTCTTTATGTTTCACTATCAATATGATATAATAAAAATATAATTTAGAAAGGTAAGATATGGCTAATAGTAATAAATCAAAAACTAATGCTAATAATAATGTACTTTTCGAAAAAAAAGCAATAAAAATACCCACAAGAGTCGCAGGTAAAGAATATCAAAGAAATGGTAAGAAAAAGACTGAAGAGAAAAAAAGCGATAAAATCGAAAATACATTTACCTCATCAACATTTCCTATAATAGTTATAGCTATTATTGGAGTTTTTTTGTTAGTGTTTTTATATCTATTTGATACATATGAAGAAACATTTATAATAGATGCAGATGGATTCATGATTTCAGGTGAAATAGACAATATCTTACTAGGTAGTAAAAGAAAAGATAAATCAAATATTAAAATAGAAAATGTAAAAGAAAATGAAACTATATATAAAACACCATTAAATAAATATTTAATAGATGACAAAAAAACAAGTATTAATATAAATTATCCACTATTTATTAATGATGGTATTTCTATAATAAATTATAATGAAAGCATTAATTTATTTGATATTAACCTTGAAAGAACACTAGGATATAAAAATCAAATATTTTCATATGGAAAATCATATGATACCTATGGAAATGAACAAATAGATAATGAAAAATATATTCTTTTAACATATAGTGATGGTAATTTAATAAATCTTTATGATTTAAAAGTTAAAACAACTCTTTATGAATATGAAATACCAGTAAATAGTTTTATTTATTTTGAAAAAGATAAAATAAGTTATTATGAAAGAAATAAAGATGAATTTACATATAAAGAAATAAATGATATTGATTATAAATCAAAATTAACTTTTTATAGTGAAAGTGATAATAATGAATATACTTATGAATCTATTCTTGAAACTTTAGGAACAATTTATATTGCAAAAGAGAAACCAAAAGAAGATGATAAACCACATGAAGAAATAAAACAAGAAGATAATGATAATGAAAATGTAAAAACAGATGATAATAATAAAGATGAAGAAGAATTTAAATGGGTAAAACCAACTGTAACAGTAAAAGATTTTACATCAAATGTATATTCATTATCATCAAATATTTCAATTAGTGATCCATCTGGAGTTATAACAAATGCTCCAACATTTACTATTTATATGGATAATAAAATATATTTAAAGAGAACTTATTATTCAAGTGGTGATATTAGTATTAATGGTTTAGTGCCAGAAACAACATTTCAAATAGTTGGTAAATACACATATCTTGCAGAAGATATGCAAACTAAGAAAATAGTAACATTCTATACAAATGTACATACAACAAAAGATATGAGTAGTTTAACTCCAATCAATTTATCACTTGAAAATGGAGATATTTACCCTAAAAAAATAGAAGTCAAAGATATTCATGTAATAGATAATTATGATTCTGAGGCTATAAGAGGAATATCAAAAGCAGCTATTGAAATAAATGATACAAAATATTATTTAACTACTAACCAAATAAATTCAATTATTAATGGTGTAAATACTACTATTTCTACAAGTGAAAGTTTGCCATCTTCTTCTATAATAGATTATATTTTAAACTTTTATGATAGAAATGGAAATATATTAAAATCAACAAATAATACTGGAAGTACAAGAACAAGTAAAAGAGAACCAACAGTATCATTAAAATTAAAATCTAATGATGTAGATAAAGTAAGTATAGTGTTAAAAATAAAAAATGAAGATAATATTGAATTAAATAATTTTAAATATTCAGTAGTATCTTCATCAGGTAAAATCATATCACAAGGTTTAATAACTAGTGACACAATAGAATTAACAGAATTAAATCCAGATCAAATATATACAATAAAAGTATATTCTGATATTGATATAAACGATGGTCAAGGAGTAAAAAAAGAATTTGAATTAGCAACAATGGATTTTACATCAAAACCAATAAGTAGTTTAGGTTATATAAATTTAAATGTTAAAGAAGAAGAAATAACATCATCAAGTGTATCATTAAAATATTCTATTAATTTTAGAAAAACAGATAAAATACTAATAAGATTATTAGATGATTTAGAATTTAATTTAGTAGATTCAAATACAAATGAAATAATATCAAGTAAAAAAATAAATAATACACAAATAAATAAACTAAAAGATAAAGAAGAATTAACTATAGTATTTAATAATTTAGAATCTAATACTAAATATAATATAGTAATTAAATCAAATGTTTCTCAAGGTGAACAAAGTTATAATTTGGATTGTCTATATAGTTTAGAATCAATAGAAACTCATAAAAAACCAGCCAAAGCCTATATAATAAATAGCTTTACAACGGAAACAATGATTGATTTTGATTTAGGAATAGAAGATGAAGACAATACAATTATTTCTGATTATGTAAGAGTTGAATTAAGAGATAAAGATAATGTTATTATTGAATCCAAAAAAGTACCAAAAAACACAAAAGAAGTAACAAGAATAACATATAATAATTTAAATATTAATGAATTTTATAATATATATTTCTATGCTGATGAATATAATGAAACAAATAGTAATATTAATTATAAATCAAAATACTTATTACAGAAATATACTTATTATACTCAAGAAGGTATTAGTGGAAATGTAGAATTAGTTTCTTCATTAAAAGAATCAAAATCCACAAATATTGCTGATATAAACTCAGAGGTAAAATGGATAGAAACTATGCAATATTATACAATTCCAAAAACAGCAGATGAAGATGGAATAATGCATATATATTCTAAATCTGGTTCAAGTAGTTATGCTTATGATTTGAGTGATTATTTTGGAGAAATAGTAACAGTTTCATTCAAAGTTAAAACTATTACACCAGTGGATAGTGCTTTTGATTTATATTTTTCAAATTATATTAGCGGTGGTACTGGAAGTAGTTATTCAAGAAAATTAGAGGGATTATCCACTGATACATGGAAATATTATTCATATACATATAAAGTTGGATATACATACAATTCTACAAATAATTATTATGAATTTTATAATGCAGACACTCATGGAAAAAATCAAATGTCATTCGCAACATTCTATATTTCAGGAGGAACAACATCTCTAGCAGAATATGAAATAAAAGATTTTGAAGTACATATTCAATATGATAAAAAGAAAATAGAACTGGGTAATAATTCATTAGAACAAGGAAGATATAATTCAAATGGTACAAAACCTACTAATGATACAAATGAAAATAAATATATTAGATTAACAGATGCAGTATACTTAGATGGTGGAAGTTATTATAGTTTTGACTTTGACAATATAGCTGATTATAGATATTATGTATATCTATATAAAGAAGATGGAAAACTTGATAAAGGTTTAGGATGGTTTTCCAAAGGTGGAACATTCTATGTACCAGAAAATAGGTATGCAAAAATAATGATGAGTTATCGTTGGGCTGCAAGCAAAATATTTCCAGAAGATATTAACAATATTGAACTTTATCAATATAAAAATAATAATAAATCAGGTTACAGTGAATTTGAGTATGATTTAGTTACAAAAGTTAGAGTAAACTTGCAAGATTCTAGAGATGAAATCCCAACAGATGACTACTATATATCAATTTATGATGAACTAGGTACTGAAATAAATACAATAAATTATATTGAATTAGTTGATACAAATATTGTAAGTGATGAAATAAAAGAGTTAAATTTAGATGAAGATAAAACATATACTATAGAATTAAAAATAAAAATAAGAGATAGATTTTATTCATTAAGTAGTTTTGAAATTACAACAAATGATGAAGTACTAGGAATATCCACAACAGATGATTGGTATTATCTTCAACCACGAGGAAATTATATAGTATTAAATGATATTGATTTTTTAAATTATACTGATCAAAGATTGGGATGGGGATATAGATATTTTTATGGAACAATTGATTTTCAGGGATATACTATGAAAATCTATTCAACTAAAAGTGATGGAACAAATGCTGATTGGAGAAGAATAAATAGAATAGAATCATCAGCTGTTATAAAAAATATTGTTTTAGATGTTAATATAAATAACCAAATAGTTAATAATAATCTTAATGGCTTTATTATTAATAATTATGGAACAATAGAAAATGTTATGATGATTATACATGATTCACATAATAGTCAAACATCACAATTGTATACAAGCCCATTAGTTGATACTAATCAATTATCAGGAAAAATCAAAAATTTTGCTATTAAATTAGATGGAGATGTTCATTTATATAATGATTCATCTATAATGAGTAGAGTTAACTATGGAACAATAGAAAATGGATATATTTATGGTGGAAATGTAATAGTAGACTATAATTTAACAAGTGGTACAACAAGAACAATATCACTAATACAAAGATATGGTGGAGTAAAATCCAGCATTAATAATGTTTACACACTATCTAGCATAGAGTTTCCGAATAATCAATCATATGATTTAAGTGGATTATTTGCATATGAAACTTATGGTAAAATATCAAACTCATATGCATATGGAGATGTTAATTATAATCATCCAGAAGTTGGTCCAATAGTAAGATATCCAAGATCAACATCAAAATTTAGTAATATTTATTACATGAGTAATAATATCTATACACAAGAAAATCAACCAAAATCATCTATAATTAGTTTAGTAGATGCTGAATTTCAAAAAAGTATATTAGGTAGTGGATTTAATGTAGATGAAATGATAAGTTTAGGATATTATCCACAAGTAAATTATTCAACTACAAGAATGCCAAAACAAGATTTTATAGAATTGCCAGCAATAAATGAAGATGATTACGCTGATATTATTTCTACAAGCGTTGATAGTCAAACAAATAATGAAGCAATCATTAATGTTTCAGTAAATAATATATTAGGTGAAGAAATATCAAGCATTCAAATTAGCGATTTAGATACTGAAATAATATCTCAAACATATGAAAATGGAAAAAGTCAAGTTAAATTAAGAGTATTTAATCCTCAAATATATGTATCAAGATATCAAATAAAAAGCATTTCATCTAGAAGTTCAAGTGGATATACATCAACTAGAAAATATGACGTTGGAGAAAAATACTTATATGTAGATTTATATAATGAAATACATAGTGTATCAGATTTTATTAAAATAAATAAAGGATTAAATCAAAATTACGCTATTATGAGTGATTTAGATTTTGATGGATACACAAATTACTATATAAATAACTTTACAGGTAAAATTGAAGGAAATAATCATACATTAAAAAATATAAATATAACAACAAGAGGCAAAAATGGTTTATTTAATAATATGAATGGTACTCTTCAAAATATTAATTTTGAGAATATTTATATTAATAAACTTGGTTCAATATATTTTGGTATAGTTGCTTATTCAAATCAATATGCAAAATATTATAATGTTCATATCAAAGATATAGTAATAGAAGTACCAGAAGGATTAACTAATGAAAATATAAGAATGGGTTCATTAGTAGCTGACTCATCATCTGCAAATATAGATTATTGCTCAGCAACAAATGTAAAAATAACATCAAACAATAATGTAGTTGGAATAGTTGCTGGAGGATTAGTTGGCATGTCAAATGCTACATCGATAAATAACTCATTTGTTAGAAATTTAAAAATCAATATTGATAATTCACTATCAAGTAATGGAACTGGTGGTCTAATTGGAAGAGAAAATTCAACAGTTGGAACAATCACTTCTTCTTATGTAATTGGTAATATTTCATCAAATAGTATTTATACAGGTGGACTAGTGGGATATAGTAATGGTTATATAGATAACTCATATAGTTCAGTAAATGTATCAAGCGATATGGGAAGAATTGGTGGAATAGTAGGTAACGCAAATAATAATACTTATATCACAAACACATTATATTTAGGAAATCTTTATACTTCATCATTAACTGATACCAACATTGGAAGAATATCAGCAAATATTGATATAGCAACCACAAACTACGCAATGAAAACTGGACTTATAAATGGTAAACTATCAGACTTAAATAGAGGCGAAACATTTGTAACATATGATGAATTATTAAAAGAAGAAACATATGAAAATATATTAGGTGATGCATTTGATTATTCATCTTCAAATAAAGGAATAATGCCTAAATTATATTCTTCAGACTTAAAAACACTATTACCTAATCAAGAAGATGATGAACTATTTATAAATGTTTTAAACATTAATAATTTAGTAATGGATAAACATGCAGATTATGCATTAATAACATTATATTTAGATAATCCAAACAACTATGAAATTCTAGATGTTGGCATAGAAGATGCAAGAGCCGAAATAACAAAAAATGTTAATACAAATGGTATAACTGTTATAGAATTTAAAATGTATCCTGAAAAATATTTAGATTCATATAAAATAAATAAAATTATTTATAAAGATAATGATATTGAAAAAACAGTTGATAAAGATTATAAATTAGAAGCAATATTTTATAAGAATTTATCAACATATGATGACTGGCAAAAAGTAAGTAAAACAGTAGCAGAAAATTATATTTTAACAAATGATATAGATTTTACAGGTAAGTCAAAAATAAACACAGGTGTTGCATTTAATAGATTAGAAACATCAACTGATGATACAACATTTTCACTTAAAGGAATAAATTTAGAATATAAAACAAATGGTTCTTACAATGGATTAATATCAAAAATATCAACATCAATTAAAAATATTGGATTTGAAGATACTACAATTATAAACACTTCAACTGCTTCAAATAATTTTAATAATATAATAATTTATAATTATGGTATTATGAAAGGTGTTAAATTTAATAATATAACAATTGATACTCCTAAAAAGAATTTTTCAGCCCCAGTAGGAGATAATTTTGGTACAACTATACAAGACATAACAGTTAAAGATGTAACCGTAAATGGAAAACAATATACTAGTGGTTTTATAGCAAGAATAACTAATAGCCTGACAGACAATGTTGATAATATAACAGGTGAAAACATAACAATTAATGCTTCTTCATATTATACTGGTGGACTATTTGGCTTCTTCTTAAATACAATAAATAATCCAGAAATAAGAGTCTATACTAACATGAATATTAAAGATTCAAATATAACAAGTAGTGGTAATTATACAGGTGGAATAGTAGGATATGGTGATTGCAACAATTGTACAGTTGAAAATACAACAGTAATAGGTAGTCAATATGTTGGAGGAGCAATTGGTCAAACAAGACAATATTATACTTATGATGTAATAGTAAAAGATTCAATAGTCGAAGGCTCTACATCATACATTGGTGGTATATTTGGTTATACTAATAATACATATGATTCATTTTTAATTTCATCAGAAGTACATGGAGCCAATGCTAATACATATGGAGTTGGAGGAATAACTGGGTACAAAAACGGATGGACAATTTATAGATGTGGCGTACTTGATTCATCAATTTCAAATGAAGGAAGCGAAACTGGAGGATTAACTGGAAGACTTAATAGTGGAAACTATTATGATTCATTTGTATCAAATAGTATAATAACTGGTGCTAGTGAAACAGGTGGACTTGTAGGTAAACAAACTTCTTCTGGCATATATTACTCTAGAATTATGAATACAATAGTAAATTCAACTGAAAGTGATGCAGGTGGTATAGTTGGACACTATAATAATGACAATGAATCAAATGGATATAACGAAGGATATATTAGAGAAGTATCACTTGAAAATGTTGATGTTAGTTCCGAAAGTAATGCTGGAGGTATAATTGGTAAATTTACAGAAGATATATACTATCCAAATAGAATAAGAAGAATATATTTTAGCGGAAGCGTTAAAGCAACTGATAATAGTACATATGGCCTAGCTTCTGGTGATACAAGAAATCTAGAACTTATTGGAAGACCAGATGTTTACTTTTATGAAAGAAGTGTAATAAATGATGGAATAATTAAAGAAGTAGCTCAAGAACCAACACTTCAACAATCAAACCTATTAGAAAATGTTAATGTTTATTCAGGATATATTAATGGTTCTACAGGTCTAACAACAATAGATGAAGAAAATACAAGTTCATCTTTTACTGATATGATAAAATTAGAATCAGGAAAACAATATCAAATTAATATTAATTATAAAACATCATCAAACTTATTTAACTTATATTTTTATACAACAGATGAAAAGTTTATAAGTGTATTAAATAGTGGAACAATAGAAAGTTATATTGAAAATTATGGTTATTCAACTTACTTAGATACTTATAGATTTAGAGTGTATAAAGATTGCTATGTAAGAATTCAATACTCAAATAAATCAAGCATTATAAGTAGCACATTAAAAGAAGTAAGACTTACAAATGCAACACTTGCAAGCAGTCAAATGTTAAGTGCTAGTGAATTAAAAGAAAGAATTACATGGACACAATATTTACATGATGACGCAAGTGTTTGGTCTAATTTATATAATATATCTAAATTAAAATATACAAAAGATTATTGGGATTTTTCTCCAGTTACAGCTGAATTAGGAGATATAGAAGTAGAAGACTTATCAAGTAATAATATTTCATCAACAGCAAAAGTAACATCAACTAGTTCAAAAGGATTTTTCTTTGATGGCAAAAATGATCAAATAGAAATTAAAAACTTTAGTTTACCAAGTGATAATTTAACAATTTCTACAACAATTAATTCTGCATACTCACGAAACTATCAATATATATTTTCAAGTAGAGATAATGTAGCAAATAAAAATGGCTTTGGAGTTGCACTTCATAGTCAACAAATCTATGTATGGGTATATAATGCTTACTATAATACAAACTATTATGTTCCATATAATAAGGAAGTAAATATAACTGTAACTTATGAAAATAATAGATACTTAAAAGTATATGCAAATGGAACACTAGTTCATACAAGAGATTGCGGTAATAGAAAAATAATAAATGTTTCAAGTGCTAAAACATTCATCGCAAGTGATATTCAATATAATGCATCAACAAATAAATATCTAGGATATATTAAAAATTTAGTCATTTATGATAGAGTTTTATCTCAAGATGAAGTTAATAGTAACTATAATTCATCCTCAGGAGTAACAAATACAAATGGAATAAAATTATATTATGATTTTACGCAATATTCTACTTCATATAATGCATATTATCCCATACTAAAATGGAATTCAAATGATTATACTGTTAAGAATCAACCATTAATACAACTTCCAGATGGAACAGAAGAATATAATACAAATAATCTTTCACTAGTTAGTTTAAATAATACTACATTAGATGATAATTATCACATATATTCAAGTGGAATTGATACAATTAATATAGAATTTGATCAAATATCAAATGATTTAAGTTTCACATATAAAATTAATAACAAAGAATACACAAGTAAAGTTAAATCAAGAGTTTACACTCTTGCATACGATTATAAAAGTAATGCGGAAATCACAATATCAAATGCATTTGAATCAAAAACAATTAAACTAAATAAAGATGAATTATCAAGAAAGATATCTATATTAAATAATAAATTTTATAATATAGATAATAATACTCTATATGAAAATAATAAAGAAATATTAACTGGAGTATTACATATAAAAGATAATTTAGTACTTACAAATAGTGGTAAAGTTTATAACATCAATACCAAAGAATTACAAACAATTTATTCAAGCGAAGGTATTTTATCAAATAGTATTCCATTATATAGTGTTACTATAGAAGATAAAACAATTGAAACATATTATAATTTCACAACAATTAATAATGACATAAGAGAAGGTCAAATAATAATAAATGATAATAAAATGTATCTAATTAACAGCAATAATACATTAAATAATAATATAGTATTTAATAACTATAATACAAACGAATATCAAATTGTATTAAATAAAAATGGAAGCTTAAATTCATTCAAAGAAGAGATTAAATATCCATCTTCATTTGTAAATAAAAATATAGTAGAAATTACATTTGATAAAACATCAAATGAACCAATTATGATAATTAGATATAGTAGTGGTAATGTATTAGCTTTCAATTATGTAACTGGAGAACAACTATATAAATATGGCATAAATAGCATTTCAACATTATTTGAATATATGAGTTCAGAAGCATTAATGACAACAACTACATTAAAAACAAGAATGTCATATGCAAAAACAAAAAATGTTGTTAAAGCCATTGAAACAAGCAATGATAGTCAAATAAATAATATGATAAATGACTTAGTTACTAAAGATAATACTTATAGTAATAAATTGTCAGAAAAATATATAACATCATATAACACATCAACTAATAAATACGAAATATATAATGTAAATGATATATTAAATACAGTTATAAAAGATACAGAAGAAATAAAAGATACAAATATTATAGATACAAGTAATACTAAAAACACACAAGAATCAAAAATAACAGATATAAATAATAAAATACAAGCCTCAAATGTATTAAATAATTTCTTCTATGGAAAAACATCTTCAAAGACATATAAAAGCACAACCAAATATATTATATATATAGTAATTTTATTAGCAATAATAATTAACTTAATTATTTTAAGTATCAAATATGGAAATAAGGAGGTAAAAAATGAATAGGAAAAATATTATAATTCTTCTTATAATAACAATTCTATTAATCATAACTTGTATATTTATGTTTAAAGATAGAAAAAAAGATATGAAAAGTTTTGATTTCATCAAAATAGAAAGTCAAATGAAAAGAAATTATGAAGAAGCAGGTTTAAATACACTAGACTTTATAGATATTACTTCTTTATTTGGCATAGATAATAGTGAAATACCAAATTCTATATTTTTAGGAAATATAAATGCTGAAGAAATGAATAAAGAAAATATGATGCTTGTAATTGTAATGAATACTAATAACGTTGACTATTATTATGATAGTTTATATAGCTATATTGAATCAAATAAAATGAACTTAGATAATGAAAAAATATTAAAACTATTTGATTCAGCAATTCTTAAAAAAGGATTAAACTATGTATACTTAATAATAGCTGAAAATGCTAAATTAGTTGAAAAAGAATTAAATGCTATTTAAGAGTATAACTAAAATTTGAAATGAGCATGAAAAATTGCTCGTAACTATTCAGACTATTTGCACACAAAAATGAAGAGTAATTATTTAAATTGCTC
>CAZBAZ010000003.1:0-65479 GCA_964490375.1 uncultured Clostridium sp. | reverse complement strand
GTAGTAATTATATCAAATTTCTTTGCGAAGAATATTTACTCTTTTTCACTGAATCATTTTGATATGGTTGTTTTTTATTCTCTTAATATGTTATAATTATGAATAGAGTAATAAGGGAGAACGAAACATGTTTGGAAAGATTTTATCAATAGAAGATTTTACTATAAAAATAGAAAATTTATCAAAAAGAGTAGATGCAAATTTATCAGGTGCTCATATTGTATTTGAAGATAAAAATAAAATAGCAGCAGAGTTAACAAAAATAAACAAAGAAACAATAGAATGTATATTAGTTGGAGAATTCATTAATAATAAATTTGTATCAGGAGTTAGTCATAAGCCTAGTTATAATGCAACAATTAGAATAGTAAATAAAGAAGAAGTGTTTGAATTACTTGGAGAACAACTTGTGGATGCAAAAAACAGTCTATATATTGGAAAAAGTGTTATTTATGAAGGATTTAATGTTTCTGCTAACATTAATGATTTATTCTCAAATCATTTTGCTATAATAGGTAACACGGGTAGTGGTAAAAGTTGTACTGTTGCAAGAATTCTTCAAAATATTTTCTATAAACAAAAATATATACCTATTAATTCAAATATAGTTTTATTTGATGTATATGGAGAGTATCATACTGCATTAGACCGAATCAATCAAACGCCTTATTGTAGATGTAAAACATACACAACAAATATTCACACAACTACAAGTGAAATTGTTAAAATTCCACCATATTTTTTAGAGGTAGATGATATTGCACTACTACTTGGAATAGATAATCCAGCTCAATTAACAATAATTGAAAAAGCCTTAAAATATGTTTATCTATTTACAGAAGAAGAATCTAAAGTAATTGCTTACAAAAACAATATTATTGCAAAAGCTGTATTAGATATATTAACAAGTGGTAAAACTCCTGCCCAAATAAGAGACCAAGTAGTAGCAGTTTTATCTGCATTCCGTACTAATGACATAAATTTAGATAGTGAAATAGTTCAACCTGGATATATAAGAACATTAAGGCAATGCTTAAATTTGGATCAAACAGGTAAAATGAATACTATGCAACTAGTTATAGAATTCATGGAAAACTTTGTTAATGATGATTTAAAACTAAATAGAGAAATGAAACCTAAAAAATATAATTTAAAAGATTTATATAGCGCATTTGAATTTGCTCTTATAAGTGAAGGTGTTTTAAAAAGTGATAGAGTATATGACATAAATAATGTATTAAAAGTCAGACTAGATTCAATTATTAATGGTGATTATGGAAGATACTTTGAAATGGAAGAATACATAGATAAGAAAGAATATGTTAAAAGACTATTCACAAATAAAAATGGAGAAAAAGTTCAAATAATAAATTTAAATTTAAATTATGTTGATGAAAGATTTGCTAAAGCATTAACAAAAATATATTCTAAATTATTTTTAGATTATGCAATTGCATTAAATGATAATGGAAATTATTCAATTCAAATATTATTAGAAGAGGCACATAGATATGTACAAGCAGATAGTGACACAGCTATACTTGGATATAATATTTTTGATAGAATTACTAAAGAGGGTAGAAAATACGGAGTTATTTTAGGCTTTATAACTCAAAGACCAAGTGAACTATCTACAACAAGTTTAAGTCAATGTTCAAATTATATTGTGTTAAGAATGTTCCATCCTGATGATTTAAAAATAGTAAAAGCAATATCACATAGTATATCAGATAATGATGTAGAAAAATTAAAATCATTAAGTCCAGGATGTGCTTTATGTTTCGGAAATGCATTTAATATACCAACATTTGCAAAAATAGATAAACCAGATCCATCACCAACATCATCAAATGCTCAAATAGGCAATAATTGGTTTGTAAGTGCAGACCAAGTAAAAGCTCCACTAAAAACAAACGAAGTTTAAGTCAAAAAAAATATTGATTGCATTAATCAATATTTTTTTGTTATCTAATTTTATATGGATCTTCTTCAGTACCAGTTCCAGATTTAAAGAATGCATAAGTGTTTAAATTAACAGTAGGGTAAATAACTCTTCTTGACTTGGCTTTTTCTAAAGAGAAACTTCTACCTGCAAAACTATATACAAGATTATTACTATCACTATCAGCAGTTACTAACCATTCTTGATTTTGTGTTGCATTAGATAAAAAATTGAAGTTTGAACATGAACCATTTTTAACATTATCACAATTTTCATCAAGGCTTGCTCTTAAATATTCATATGGAGTAATTGTTCCAAATATGTATTCTTCTTCACTTAATGTAGCACATTCAACGCTTCCATCTTTTGAAGTATCAAGCCAACTCCTTTTACCAACACATAATTTTTTAGCAATAACTTTTCCTTTTTCAAGATTAGTTAATATGTCTTCACTATTACCAAGATCTTTTAATTTATCCTTAAATACACTTGTTTCAAAATCATTATAACCACTTCTATCTATCTCATCTTGATTATATCTATCATCCCAAGTATATTTATCATTTGTAGATTCAACTCTTTTTAATTTAACATTATTATTTTCATCAATACTAACTATTCTCCATAGAGTATCATATGTTTCTTTCTTTCTATTTACTGTAGTACCAAAAGCAACATAGTTATTATTAATTTTACCTTTAAAATAATAAGTACCATCTATATCTTGATAAAGACCACTACCAGTTGTAACAATTGGATTATCATTTAATATTTGTTTATATAATTCAGTAGTTTTATAAGCATCACCACAATTTAAATATGAAGTATAACTATAAACATCTCCAATCTTATTAACAACAACATATGCTGAACATTGACTTGAATCTTTTAAAACTTCACTTAATGGTTCCATATATTCACCACTAACTAATGTATCATATGAAAGTATAACTCCATCCTCAGCACTAGGTAGCTTATCAGGATTATTCTTATAATATTTTTCAGCTTGTTTAGCCATTTCTTCTTCTAATTCTTCATACTCATAATAATGAGGCTTAAATACAGATATCAACCATACTATTAAGATTAATGCGACTAACAATCCTAATATGGAAGAACCTATAATAATAAATGTTTTCTTATTCACTATAACACTTCCTTTTTCTTAATTTATTATACTATATAAAGTCATTTTAAACAATTATTTTGTAAGCAAATTAAATATTTCATCTAAAGTTTTATTATCTTTTTCAGCATAATTAGGTAAAACATGCATATGATAATGTTTAACTTCTTGTAATACACCATTGTTTTGTACAATTCTAATTCCATTAGGATTTAACCTTTTATTAATAAGTTCACAAACTATTTTAGATGCTTTAAATATTTCATTTAAAGTTTCTATATCAATATCATATAAATCTTTAAAATGCTTCTTAGGTACTATTAAAGTATGCCCAGCACTTAAAGGATTAACATCTAAAAAACACTTAACATATTCATTTTCATATATAGTATATGATGGAATATCTCCATTAATAATTTTACAAAAAACACAATCCATTTCATTCACCAATATCATTATATATTAAAAATAAATTTTCTTCAATTATTATATTTATTATATGATTATTTAAATTAAATGAGTATATTATAATAGGTGAGGTTATAAATGAAAGATATAAATGACTTTCCTATGAAAGAAAAAAGTATTATATATTTTGATAATGCAGCTACGACATTCAAACCATATAGAGTTATAAATAAAATAAATGAGTATTATAAAGAATACAATTCAAATTCACATAGAGGAGACTATGATATAAGTTTTAAAGTAGATGATGAAATAGATTATACAAGAGATTTAGTTAAAATGTTTATAAATGCAAAAAGAAAAGATGAAATTGTTTTTACTAAAAATACTACAGATTCAATTAATCTAGTAGCTTTTGGTTTCTTTCTTAATTATTTAAAAGAGGGAGATGAAATAATATTATCAAGTAGTGAACATGCATCAAATTTATTACCATGGATGATATTATCAGTAAAAAAGAAAATTAAAATTAATTTTGTAGATTCTAAAAATGAAAAATTAGATATTGAAGATTTAAAAAGCAAAATAAATTCTAATACAAAACTAATTTCAATAGCACAAATAACAAATGTAAGTGGTGATAAAAGAGATATTAAAGAAATATGTAAAATAGCCCATGAAAATAATGTTCTAGTAGTAGTGGATGCAGCTCAAAGTGCTCCACATATAAAAATAGATGTACAAGATTTAGATGTAGATTTTCTTGCTTTTTCTGCACATAAGATGTGTGGTCCAACTGGAGTGGGAGTTCTTTATGGAAAATATGAATTATTAAGAAAAATGCTTCCATATTCTTATGGTGGGGGTATGAATATAAGTTATAATGAACATTCTCTTCAAATGGCAGAAGTACCTTATAGATTTGAAGCAGGAACGCCAAATATTGCAGACATAATTGGATTTAGTGAAAGTATAAAATTTTTAAATGAAATTGGAATGGATAACATAGAGAGAAAAGTAAAGTATTTAAGAAAGTATTTAGTTCAAGAATTAGAAAAAATACCATACATTAAAATATATAATAAAAATTTAGAAGGAAGTACTATAATAATTAACGTAGATAATGTTCTATCAGGAGACTTAGGATTATATTTAAATACAAAAGGAATATGTGCTAGAAGTGGAAAACATTGTGCAAAAATGGGAGATAATAAAGAAGATACATTAAGAATAAGTTTATACTTTTATAATACTTATGAAGAAATAGATTATTTAATAAAAGTATTAAAAAATAAAAAAGAATTATATGAGTTTGCTAATTAAAAAAATTACTTTTCTGTAATTTTTTTAATTTAATATAAAATACAATATTAATGAAAAATACTATTATAAAAACACTAATTTATCCTAAGTAAAAAAATAATTATATAAGAGTTAATATCTTTAAAAATTCAATTTTATCAATTTGAAACTATATTTTTAGTATGCTAATATTCACATTAAGAAAGGAGGCATAATTGATAAACCAAATAGTTTTAGCTGGCAGACTTGTATCAGACCCAGAAGTAGTAACTACTGAAAATAATAGAAAAAGAACTAATATTACAGTAGCAATACCTAGATCATTTAAAAATATAGATGGAACATATGATAGTGATTTTATAAAATGTACTTTATGGAATGGTATAGCTGAAAGCACTCATGAATATTGTAAGAAAGGAGATATTATTGGAGTAAAAGGAAGAATTCAATCTTCTACTTATGAAAAAGATGGAGAGAAAAAATATAGTATGGATATTATAGCAGAAAAAGTATCTTTTTTAAGTAGTAGAAAAGTTGATAAAGCAGATGAATAATCTGCTTTTTGTGGTATAATTATAAAAGGCGATAAGTTATGTTAGAAGAAACAAAAAAATTTTTAATAGACTTTGGTTATACAGAAAGCGATGTAGAATCAATATTAGTTGCTTTTAATAGATATACTACTGCTTGTAAAACAAATAAATTAAAAGAAATAAACAAGTATTTTTTTAGTCTAGGTTTTTCTTCAAAAGATATAATTAAAATGATTACTTATTATCCAGTGATATATGTTTTAACACTAGATAATATTTCAAAAAAAGTAATTGATTTGTGTGCTTTAGGATATAGCATTAATGATGTTAAAAAAATGATAAAAAATAATCCATCTATATTAGGATATAATATTGAAAATATAAAACAAAGTCTTAATTACTTATATGAACTTAATTATAGTGAAAATGAAGTAAAAAAGATGACTAAAATATCTCCACGTATAATAGGCATTACAAGGAAAACATTAAAGTCAAGATTAGATAAATTAAATGAATTTTATAATGAACAAGAAACAAGAAAAATAACATTATCTTTCCCTGCAATATTGTGTCTTCCATCAGAATATTTATTAGGAAAAATATATAATTTATGTTTTTTAGGTTATACAAAAAAAGATGTATTAAAAATGATACAAATATGTCCATCAATCTTAGGCTATAATATAGAAACGATAAATAATAAAATAAATAATTTAATTGCTTTAGGCTTTAAAAGAAAAGAAGTCTTAGAAATGATTAAAATTTCTCCATTATTATTAACTTATAGTACAGAAAATTTAAAAAATAAAATAAATGACATTCTAAGTCTTGGATATACTTTGGAAGAAACAATTTCTATGCTAAAGAGTTTACCTGCATTATTTGGCTATAGTATAGAAAATATAAAAGAAAAAATAGACTTTTACAATTCAATTGGTCTTAAGAAATTACCACTAAAAAAGACTAAGAATCTAATGCAAAGTACTTCATTAAGTAAAGCAAGATATATATTTTATATAAAAGAATGTAATATAGTAATAGATGAAAATAACTATAATCAATTATTTATTGGAAGCAAAGAATTTGAAAGAAAATACAAAATGTCTAATTCTGATTTAATAGAAAAATATAAAGGTGAAATAGATGAAAGAATTATATAATTTAGATTTAAGTGAAAATACAATTAAAACTATGTATGAAATAAATCCAGATATAAAAGATTTAACAGATTTAGATATCATCAAAAAAATAGAATTATTAAGGCAAATAGGCTGTAAAGACAACGAAATAAGAAACATAATAAGCAGTAATTCTATATATTTAACTTCTGAAGATAATGATATATTATTACTAATAATTACACTTAAAAAACTAGGATTTACATGTATAAATATATTACTAGATTCAAATCCATATATATTAAATTTGAACCCATTTGAAATTAAGAATTATATAGACAATAGAATTAAAAATGGCGAAAATTTAGAAGATGTAGTAGATAATTTAGAATCAGAACCTTATTTATTTAACGAATTTTAGCAGAAACATCAAGTTTAACTTTTAAAATAGTTCGAAATGTGGTATAATATAAAACCAATCAAGGGGTTGATAAAAATGTTAGAAAAATATTGCTTAAACTATGGGTATAGTTTAGAAACAATAAATGAAATGAGAACTTCTTATGCATTACAATATTATAAAGAAGAATTATTATTATCAAAAATAGAAAGTATAAATTCATTTTTATTAGAATATGGTCTAACAAAAGAACAAGTTTTACAAGTAACATCAAATTATATAAAAATTTATTCATATAGAGTAGAATATTTAAAAGATAAATTAGATTATTTCATAAGTTTAGGATATAGTAAAAAAGAAATAATTAAAATAATTAAAACACTTAAACAATTCTTTAGTTATAAAAATTCTTCAATAGAAACTAAAATAAATGATTTGATTACATTAGGATTTAAAGAAAAAGATATAAAAAATATTATTTTGCTATTTCCATCTGTTTTATGCTTAAACATAGAAACTATTAAAGAAAAAATGCATATTATTGAGTCAAATGGTTATACTCATGAAGAAGTTATTTTAATGATTACAAACTTACCAGCAATATTAGGTTATAGTATAGAAAATATAATAGAAAAAATAGAATTTTATAATTCAATCGGATTACATAGATTACCACTTGTAGATTCAAAACAATTAATGCAAAGCGTAAAATTAAGTCATGCAAGATTTATATTTTTTAAGAATAGAGGAATCACAATAGATAGTTCTAATTATAAAATATTATTTTATGATCAAAAATATTTTAAGAATCATTATAAAAAAACAAATAAGCAATTATTAGAAGAATTAGAAGAAAGAAAAGAAGTCACATTATAATAAAAATAAACTCAGTCTCAAAAGACTGTTTTTATTTTTGCAAAAAAATGATATAATATTAAAGTAAGAATGATAAAGGAGTACTTATGAAAGCTATAGATATAATTGAAAAGAAAAAAAATAATGAAAAATTAGAATACAAAGAAATAGAATACATGGTTAACTCATATGTAAAAGGTAAAATAAATGATAAGACTATGAGTGATTTTATATGGCAAATCTATTATAATGGTCTAAATATTGAAGAAACTTATTTTCTAACAGACGTTATGATTAAAAGTGGAGAAACAATAGATTTAAGTAAGTTAAATAAGCCTGTTGTTGATAAACATTCAACTGGAGGAGTAGGAGATAAAATTACATTAATTGTTTCACCAATAGTGGCATGTGCTGGGGTTTGCGTTCCAAAAATGAGTGGTAGAGGACTTGGCTTAACTGGAGGAACAGTTGATAAATTAGAAAGTATTACTGGATATAAATTAAATTTAACTAAAAAACAGTTCTTAGAAGAATTAGATAAAGTTGGATGTGCAGTAATAAGTCAAAGTGAAAAAATTGCTGTTGCAGATAAAAAAATATATGCATTAAGAAATGAAATTGGAGCAGTAGATTCGATTCCTCTAATTGCAAGTTCAATTATGTCTAAAAAAATAGCTAGTGGTAGTGATATCATAATTATTGATTTAAAAGTTGGAAAGGGAGCATTCATGAAAAATATAAAGAGTGCTTCTAAACTTGCTAAAACAATGGTTAAAATTGGAGAATACTATGATAAAAAAGTTATTTGTACTTTAAGCGATATGAATATTCCACTTGGTAGAAATATAGGAAATGTCCTAGAAGTAAAAGAAGCAATGGATTTCTTTGATGGAAAATATGACAAAAGGTTATATGAATTGTCAGTATATATATCAAGTTTAATGATTAGTTCAGCTAAAAAAATATCATTTGCAAATGCTAAAAAAATAGTAATTAATTTATTAGAAAGCGGACACGCAAAAAATAAAT
Organism: uncultured Clostridium sp.; assembly: GCA_964490375.1. Classification (GTDB taxonomy): domain Bacteria; phylum Bacillota_I; class Bacilli_A; order RF39; family UBA660; genus CAG-1000. The sequence continues at coordinate 56,766 of CAZBAZ010000003.1, read as the reverse complement.
TTTATGAATGGATTAAATCACAAGGCGGAAATATTCATAAATTAAAAGACAAAGCTAAAAAAGTAGATATCATATCTACAAAAACAGGATATATTAACAGTATAGATAGTAATTTGATTGCTGAACTTGTGTTTAATTTAGGTGCTGGAAGAATCAAAAAGACAGATCCAATTGATTATGCTGTTGGAGTAACATTTAATAAAGTAATAGGTGATAAAGTAAAAGAAGGAGATGTTATAGGAACAATCTATTACAATAAAAAATTAGATAAAATGGATAAACTATTTATTAATTCATTTAAAATAGAAAAGAAGAAGAAAAGAGTTAAAAAAATCATCATCAAAACAATTAAATAAGAGTTTAACTCTTTTTTTGTATTAAATTTTATATAGAGTAAATAATATAAATATGAAAAAGATATTATTAATAATAAACTTATTATTTTGTATAAAGGTAAAAGCAATAGAAAATATAACAATCAACAATGAAAACTTATCCCCAATTTATAATAGTGATATTAAAGTTTATAATTATTATACTTATAGTAATTCAATAAATATTCAAGTTAAATCAAAAGAAAATGAACAAGTTACCGGTAGTGGAATATTTTCTTTAACTAATGATTTAACTACTTTTAAAGTAATCTCAAATGATAAAGAATATACGATAAATGTATTTAAAGATTATCATAAAGAAGAATTAAAGCCTATATTAAATGATTTAATTATAGAAGGATATAACATTAATTTTGATACTAATATTCATGAATATGATATTAATATCAAAGATGAAAAAAAATTAAATATTAGTTATGATTTATCTAATGATGATGCATATGTTAATATAAGTGGTAATGGAAACTTTAATTCAAATGACAATACTATAAAAATTAATATAAATAATCAAGATGAATATATAATACATGTTCATAAATCAATGAATGTTTCGTTAGTAAAAGATACTAGTGAATATAAGGAATTAAGTAGTATAAAAAAAGAAATAGTTATTCTTATAATTATAACTATCTCTTGCACACTTGTATTTTTATTCTATTACTCATTATTTATTAACAAAACTACTTTGCGTATTTAACTACATATTCTTCATAAGTTATATCTTCTTGATATATTTTAGTTGCTACTTCTATTCCTAAATATCTATAATGCCATGGCTCATATCCATATCCTGTAATAAACTCTTTATCTTTTGGATATCTTTCTATAAAACCATATTTATATGAATTATTTTTTAACCATTCATATTCTTTAGTATCTTTAAATTTTTCTGTAGTAGTATTAAAATCAACTGCTAAGCCTAATTGATGTTCTGAATGACCTGGTTTTGCTGAATATATTAAAGCATGACTTTCTCCGTTCTTTTTAACAGAATTATTAAATAAACTTTTTTGAGTACTTTCAGTTCTATAACCAGAAATTACATTCAATTTCATCCCTTCTTTTTTAATATCATCCATCATTTGTTTTAAACTACTAAGCATAACTTGCTTAACCTTACATCCACTTTTACTATACTCTTTATCTAATGTAATAATTTCACTTGCTTCATAATTACTTGGTAATTTATTATATTTATTTACAAGAGCAGTAACTTCATTATAGTCAGTTATTTCTTTTATAGTAGAATAAAATTCATTATCAAGCCCAATATTAACATAAATAACAGCATTATCAATAGTATAAGTATTTTTATTATAATAATTACTATATCTACTAATATTTTCAATTTTGAAATATGGAGAATCAATAAATTTTGTTAAATTATCATATTTTTCATTCAATAAATATTTTTTAACATCACTATCACTAACTCTCTTTTCAATAATATTTACATCTTCAATAGTATATCCTAAATGTAATAATTGTTCTTTATAAATATATTCTTCATTATTTTTATCTCTTAACTCAACATCTGTTTCAGCTTTAGTAGCATTAATATCTGAAATGCAAACAACTATTCCATAAAACACAAACCCAATAATTCCTAAAAGTATAAAAGAATATACTATTTTTTTCATTCGCAACCACATCCTAATAACATTATACTATAAAATATCAAAAATAATATTATTTTTTTAAGAAAATACATGATTTATTCATGATTCTTACACATTCTGAAAGTATATTTTTCTTAAGGAGGAAAACATGAAAAAGAAAATTATACTAATTGTATTAATATTAATTTGCTTTGGAATAGTATTATTTTTAGCTTTAAAGGAGGATAAAACAGAAGATGAAACGACTTATAAGGATGTTAAAGTTAGTAAAACAACTATAGAAAATACAATTACATCTAGTGGAGAAGTAACAAGTGATACAACTACAATAGAATTAAATACATATAGATACTTTAGCAAAATGTATTATGAAGTAGGAGACTATGTAAAAAAGGGACAAAAAATAATCAAATACACAAATGGTACATACTATAAGGCCCCATATGATTTAGTCATAACAGGATATAACCTTCCTGACTCAAAAGAAAAAATAAGAAGTAACAATTATTTAGAAGTAAAAAAAGTATCTACTTTAAAAATGACATTAGATATAGATGAAACAGAAATAAATAAAGTATCAGTTGGAAATGAAGTCAAAATAAGTTTAAATGCTTTTGAAGATAAAGAATATACTGGTAAAATAACTTTTATTAATCAAATAGGAAATTATTCTAATAGTGGTACTAAATATACTGCAACTGTGGAATTTAGTAATGACGGAAATATTAAACTTGGAATGAGTGGAACTGCTTCTGTAACAGTTGAAAAGGCAGAAGATGTAATAGCTGTTCCAATTGAAGCAGTAATGAGTAATGGAGATAAAAAATATGTAGTTGTTGTAGACGGAGATAGTACAAATGAAGTAGAAATAGAAACAGGTATTTCATCAAGTGCATATGTTGAAGTTACAAGTGGTTTAACAGGTAATGAAACTATTAGAATGATTGAAACTGAAAACAGTAGTAGTAATTCATTTGACAGAGGTAATATGGATTTTGAAAATATGGACTTTAGTGATATGAAAGAACCACCTAGTGGTAATAATAATCAAAGACAACAGAGGCAACAATGATAAAACTTGAGAATGTATGTAAAACATATACTTTAGGAAATGAAAAAGTTCAAGCTCTAAACAATATTAATTTGAATGTTAAAGAAGGAGATTTTATCTCCATAATAGGTCCATCTGGAAGTGGAAAATCAACTTTAATGAATATTCTTGGTTTATTAGATGTAAAAGATAGTGGAAAATATTATTTAAACGGAAGTGATATAAGTTCATTATCAGATGATGAATTATCACATTTGAGAAATAAGTATATTGGTTTTGTATTTCAAAGTTTTAATCTTTTACCAAAACTATCTGCAGTAGAAAATGTTATGATACCACTTTTATATCAAGGTTTAAGTAAAGAAGAAGCAAGAAAGAAAGCAAAAGAAGCACTTTCTTCATTAGGATTATCTCATAGATATAACCATTTACCTAGTCAACTATCAGGTGGTCAAATGCAAAGAGTTGGAATAGCAAGAGCAATAGTTACAAATCCAAGCCTGTTATTAGCAGATGAACCATCCGGAGCATTAGACTCAAAAACAAGCAAAGAACTCATGAGTATATTTAAAGAACTAAATTCAAAAGGACAAACAATTATTCTGATAACACATGATATTAATGTTGCACTATATGCAGACAAAATATATAAAATAAAAGATGGAAAGCTTACAAAAGGTGATATTCATGAAGATAAATAATGTATTTGATGATGCTTTTAAAAATATTAAGTCAAATAAATTAAGAAGTTTCTTAACTATTCTTGGTTTAGTAGTAGGAATAGCCTCTGTAATTATTTTAGTTGGAATAGGTACAGGAGCAAGTAGTAATGTTACAGAACAAGTTTCATCACTTGGAACTAATACTATCACTATAAGAATAAATGATAGCGATTATGGTTTTAAATATAGTGAATTAAATGAATTTTTAGAGTTAGACAATGTAGAAAATATTACCCCATTAAAAAATACATCAGTTACTGCAAGTAAAAGTACGCAAACTAGTTCTAATACATCTGTAATAGCTACAGATCAAAATTACTTAGATATTATGAACTTAGAATTAGATTCAGGAAGAAACTTATCAATAATAGATATAGAAAATAAAAATAAAGTATGTATTATAGGTTCAACTACAAAAGAAACATATTTTAATATGTCAAATCCAATAAATCAAACTATAAAATTAAATGGTGATAATTATACAGTAGTTGGAGTATTAAAAGAAAGTGGAGAAACACTTGGAACAAGTACTGACGAATCTATAATTATTCCATTTAGTACACTAACTTATTTAAATAGCGATTCCCAAATAAATAGTTTATATCTTACAGTAAAAGACGAATCAAAAATAGACTTTACTATTAATATTATAGAAAACTATATAAGAGAAAAATTAAATATATCTACAAGTTATTTCACAGTAACAAGTCAATCATCAATGTTAGAAGCTATGAGTAATATAAATGATACTTTATCACTTTTATTAGGAGGAATTGCAAGTATTTCTTTAATAGTTGGTGGTATTGGAGTTATGAATGTTATGCTAGTTAGTGTTAGTGAAAGAACAAAAGAAATAGGCATTAGAAAAAGTCTTGGAGCAACAAAAAAAGATATATTAGTAGAATTTTTAATAGAATCATTAACTTTATGTTTAATTGGAGGATTATTTGGAATATTAATAGGAATTACTTTAGGAAAACTTTCGGTTTTTCTGGGATATAGTTTCCAAGTATCAAATTTTATAATTATTTTATCATTAGGTGTATCTGTATTTATTGGTTTAGTATTTGGGATATTTCCTGCATACAAAGCGTCACTATTAAATCCTATAGATGCTCTTAGAACAGAATAATTTGATGAAAATAAAAATATTGAAACTAATTTAGCTTCAATATTTTTTTAGTATAATTTAATAATTTTTTACATCTAGATATTACTAGATAAACTATAGTAGCAAGTGTAATTCCACCAATTGCATCAATAAAAGCATGCTGTTTAATAAATAATGTAGAAGCACAAATAAGTATCATACACGCACTCATAAATAATTTATGACTATTACTTAATTTATTGCTTTCAAGAGAAGAGAGTAACATAAGAGTTATAACTCCACAATGAAGGCTAGGAAAACAATTAATCGCTGGTGTGTCTATCATAAATATAATTTTTGTCACAAAATATAATAGTCCATTATTGGTTATTTCAGGTCTAACTACAGTAGATGGATAAACACAAAATACTATATTAGCAAGTATAATTATTATTATATAAGAAACGCAAAATTTATTAAATAATTCTTTATCTTTTTTATAGTAATAATAAGGTATATAAAATATTAATAAATACCAAAAACAATAAGGAATAATAAAATAAACACAAAAAGGTATAAAATTATCTATAGTTCCATTCATTATATGAGCAGGTCCTTGTAATATTTTAGATAAAAAATATAATAATGAATCAAAAATAACAGTCCCAATACTTAATAAAATAGGTTTTTTTTCTAACTTCTTCATATTCATCACTTAAACATTATACTATTATTTTATTAAATAGTATAGAAAAAAAAGACGAATTCGTGTATAATGTATGCGAGGTGAAAGACCATGCAAAAACAAACAATATGTCTAGTAGGAAGACCTAATACAGGGAAGAGTACTTTATTTAATAGAATAGTAGGAAAAAAGGTAGCTATTATTGAAGATACTCCTGGTGTTACAAGAGATAGAATTTATTCACAAGCATCATTTAATGATATACCATTTTACTTAATAGATACAGGTGGAATTGATTTAAGTGATGGAGACTTTAATGAAGAAATTCGTATGCAAGTTGAAATTGGTATTGAAGAAGCTGATACTATTGTTTTTGTTGTAGATTCAAAAGATGGTCTAACAAATAACGATTTACTTATTCGTGACATGTTAAAAAAACAAGATAAAAAAGTAATAGTAGCTATAAATAAAGTTGATAATAAATCAGGAGAGAATAACATATATGAATTTTATAGTTTAGGATTTGATGAATATGTTTTAATATCTGCAGAACATGGAATAGGCGTAAATGATTTATTAAAGACCATTACTGATGGTTATGAACCAGGATATGAAGATGATGATGAAAATATTAAAATTTCTGTAATTGGAAGACCAAATGTTGGAAAATCAAGTTTAGTAAATGCTTTATTAAATGAAGAAAGAGTAATAGTAAGTAATGTTGCTGGAACAACAAGAGATGCTATTGATACAAAGTTTGTTTATAACAAAGAAGAATATACCTTAATTGATACAGCTGGATTAAGAAAAAAAGGAAAAATATTTGAATCAGTTGAAAAATATAGTTTACTTAGAAGTATGAAAGCTATAGATAGAAGTGATGTTTGCTTACTTGTTTTAGATGCCACTACAGGAATAGTAGAACATGATAAACATATTGCAGGATATGCTTTACAGGCTGGTAAACCAGTAGTTATTGTAGTTAACAAGTGGGATACAATAGAAGAAAAAGATGAATCTATGAAAGAATGGAAAAAATCAATTAAATATAATTTTCAATTCATGGATTTTGCAAAAGTAGTTTTTTTAAGTGCACAAACTAAAAAAAGAATTCATACACTAATGCCAGAAGTATTAGCTTCATACAATAATTCTATAAAAGAAGTAAAAACAAATATAATAAATGATATTATAAGAGATGCTTTCATAGAAACACCTCCAGCATCATTTAAAGGTAAAAAATTAAAAGTATATTTTACTCATCAATCAGGTACAAAACCACCTAGATTTGATATAGAAGTTAATTCAAAAGGACTAGTACATTTTAGTTATTATAGATATTTAGAAAATAAAATAAGAGCAAACATTGATTTTAGTGGAACACCCATAATAATTCAATTTAAAAATAAAGGAGAAAAGGATCTTTAAGTATTATTGAAAAGTTACATTTTGACAGCAATATAAAATAAATGATACAATGAAAGTGGTGATTTATGTGATTTTATCATTGTGTGGAACAGCTGAAGTGTTAAACGTTATAAGGATTATCAAAATTTTTATTACAATAATTAAAATTGTTGTACCAATATTATTAGTTGTAAGTGCCATGACAAATTATACGAAAGCAGTAACAACTGGAGACTTACAAAAGCCTAATAAAGCATTAATTAATCAAATATTAGCAGCAATTATCATATTCTTAGTTCCAACAGTAGTTAATGTAGTAATAAATGTTGCGTGGGCTGATTCAGAAGTGAATCAATGTTTGATAAATGCAACAAGTGAAAATATTGCTAATGTAAGGATAGAAAATACAAATGATTTGATAAGTAAATTAGAAAAAAATCTAAATGCTACAAATTATAATCAAGCATTAGCATCAGCTAAAAAGATTGAAGACATTGAAACTAAAAAAGAAATGATTGAAAAAATACAAAGCTATGAAAAATATGTTAATATAACGAAAGAAATTGATGAATTGGAACAAAATTACACTAAAGATCAATATAAAACATTATATTCTCAAGTTGAAAGTATTGCAAATGATGATATAAGAGAAAGTCTTTTAGCAAGAATTGAAGAAATTGGGGGTAAACCATTGAATATTGATAGTGGAGAATATTCAGATAGTCAAAGTAGTTTAACTTACAAAGTGTATGTGCCAAATGATGTGACTACCAAAATGCCTTTAATTATGTATTTACATGGTGACGGTGGAGGAGAAACCCTAATGTATAACATGACAAAGAAAGTTTATGGAGACGATTTTCCATTTATATTGGTTGCACCAATTGGTGGGATGTGGGCTGAAACATCAGGAAGAATTTCAGAACTAAAGTCAATTATTGATACAGTATGTAAAAAATATTCCTGTGATACTTCTAGAATATCAATTGCAGGTCATTCAAGAGGAGCAATAGGAACATGGGCAATGGTAAATGCATATCCAAAACTTTTCTATTCAGCAGTTCCAGTTAGTTGTGGTGGAAGCATAACAGCTTCAAATTTTAAAAATACTAAAGTAAAGGCTTTTTGTGGAAACACCGGTGATGATATTACATATTACAAAAATATGTTGAGAAATGTAAATGCTATTAATAAAGCAGGTGGAAATGCAAAAATCGTACAGTTAAATACTGACCATAATGGAACTCCAAAATTAGCTTTTACAAAGGATACCATAGAATGGATGATTAATTAATCTAAGGAGATATATGAAAAAATATTTAATTTTAATTATTTTAGTATTAGTTTTATCAATATTATCTATATCATTCGCATATTTTGGAGCAAACATAATAAAAAATGGAGATAATAAAACAAATATAAATACAGGAAGTTTAAAATTAAAAATAAGTGATAATAGTGTAAATATAGATGACTTATTACCTGTGTATGATTCAAATTATATTACTTCATATAAAAAAGAATTCTCTATTACAAATGAAGAAAATCTAAATGCTTGTTCTAAAATATATTTGAAATTAAATAGTATAGATGAAGAACTTAAAAGTAAATATTTAAAATATATTCTTATAAAAGATAATGAAGAAGTTTATGGTAATTTTGAAAATGCAAGTGATAAATTGTTATTAAAAAGTGAATATATAGAAAGTAATATAACTAATAATTACACATTATATATTTGGATAAGTTATGATGAAAATGAAAATCAAATAGATATGTTAGGTAAGTCTTTAGAAGCAAGCATATATGTAGAAGGATTTGATGCAAGTGAAACTACTACTTGTAAATAAGAGGCAGTATGACAAGAATAGACATAGAACTAGTTAATAGAGGTTTCTTTGAAAGTAGAAGTAAAGCTCAAAACGAAATAAAAAAAGGAATTATATATTGCAATAACAAAAACGTAACAAAATGTTCATTTGAAGTTAATGATGAAGATAAAATAGAGATAAAAGGTAGTACATTAAAATATGTATCAAGAGGTGGATTAAAACTGGAAAAGGCTATTAAAGAATTTAATATTTCATTAAATGGTAAAATTATGATAGATATAGGTTCATCTACTGGTGGATTTAGTGATTGTGCATTACAAAATGGAATAAATAAAATATATGCTATAGATGTTGGCACTGATCAGTTTAATAAAAGTTTATTAAAAAATAATAAAATTAATTTATATGAACAAACAGATTTTAGAAAAATAAATAACAATATTATTAAAGATGCAAATATTGCAACAATAGATGTATCATTTATATCAGTTACTAAATTAACAAACAAATTAGGACAACTTAATAATTTGGAAGAAATAATTTGTTTAATCAAACCACAATTTGAATGTGGAATAGAAATAGCAAATAAATATAAAGGAATTCCATTAAATAAAGAAGTACATAAAGATGTTATTAATAAAGTAATAGAATCATTTAAAATGATAAATTTTAATTTGAAAGAACTTACAAATTCTCCAATAAAAGGTGGAGATGGAAACATAGAATACTTGGCTTATTTTACAAGAAAAGAATCTCAAAGTTTGCCTATAAATAGTATAATAAATAAAGCATTTGAGTAAAAATAATAAAAAAACAAAAAAATCAATCGAATTTAGTTGACATTGATTTTTTTTAATGATAAAATCAAATAGATTTCGGGTTTTCTCACGTAGAAAACTTAAAAAAATAGTGATTTTGATACACCTGGAAATGTGTATTAGGAAAGGAGAAAAAATATGCCTACAATTAATCAATTAGTTAGAAAGAGTAGAGGACATAAAGTTAAAAAGAGTAAGAGTCCAGTATTAAATGTTGGATACAACTCTAAAGATAAACTTAAAACAAATAATTGTTCACCACAAAAACGTGGCGTTTGTACTCGTGTTTCTACTAAAACACCTAAGAAACCAAACTCAGCTTTAAGAAAAATCGCTAGAGTTAGATTAAGTAATGGATATGAAGTTACTTGCTATATTGGTGGTGAAGGACACAACTTACAAGAACATAGTGTTGTTTTAATTCGTGGTGGTCGTGTTAAAGACTTAATCGGTGTTCGTTATCATATTGTTCGTGGTACTTTAGATACAGCTGGTATTGATAAGAGAAGACAAGGTAGAAGTAAATACGGAACTAAGAAACCTAAAAATAAATAAATCTAAGAAAGGAGAAAAGAAACATGCGTAAGAGACAAGCAGTAAAAAGAGATGTTTTAGCAGATCCAATATATAATTCTAAAATGATTACTAAATTAATCAATGGAATTATGTTAGATGGTAAAAAAGGAACTGCTCAAAAAATACTATACAATGCACTTGATATAGTTAAAGAAAAAACAAATAAAGATCCTTTAGAAGTTTTAAATCAAGCATTTGAGAATATCAAACCAGCTTTAGAAATAAAGAGTAGAAGAATTGGTGGAAGTAACTATTCTGTACCTATGGAAGTTAGAGAAGATAGAGCTAATGCTTTAATGCTTAGATGGTTAATTCAATATGCTAAAAATAGAAACGGAAGAGGAATGGCTGAAAAATTAGCAGCTGAAATTATAGATGCTTCAAACGGTATCGGTGGAGCAGTTAAGAAACGTGAAGATACACATAAGATGGCAGAAGCTAACAAAGCATATGCTCATTACAGATGGTAAGAAGGGAGAACACTTATGGCACGTGATGTATCATTAGAAAAAACACGTAATTTAGGAATCATGGCTCATATTGATGCTGGTAAAACAACAACTACTGAGAGAATCCTATATTTAGGTGGAAACATCCATAAAATTGGTGAAACTCATGATGGAGCTTCTCAAATGGACTGGATGGAGCAAGAAAAAGAAAGAGGTATAACAATTACAAGTGCTGCAACTACAGTACATTGGAAAGGTTATAGATTCAATATCATAGATACTCCGGGACACGTAGACTTCACAATCGAAGTTGCTCGTAGTTTAAGAGTTCTTGATGGTGCAGTTGCATTAATAGATGCTCAAGCAGGAGTAGAAACTCAAACTGAACAAGTTTGGAGACAAGCAAATGACTATATGGTTCCAAGAATGATTTGTGCTAACAAGATGGAAAAAATGGGAGCTGACTTCTATTATTCAATAGATTCAATTCACCATAGACTATCTGAAAGTGCACAACCAATTATGTTACCAATCGGAGCAGAAGATCATTTTACTGGATATGTAGATTTAGTTACAATGAAAGCATATAATTATGATGGAACAGCAGCTCAAAACTTAAGTGAGACTGAAATTCCAGCAGATTTAGTTGATAAGGCTGAAGAATATAGAGGTAAATTAATTGAAGCAGTAGCTGATTATTCTGATGAATTAATGGAAGCATATTTAGAAGGAAGCGAAATAAGTGTAGATTTATTAAAAACTACCATTAGAAAAGCAACATTAGATGTTAAATTCTTCCCAATTCTATGTGCAGATGCTCTAGGAGACAAAGGCACTCGTACATTAATGGATGCAGTTATAGATTATTTACCAGCTCCAACAGATATTGCAGCTGTTAAAGGAGTAGATTTAAATGACAATCCAATTGAAAGAAAAGCTAGTGATAGTGAACCTTTCAGTGCATTAGCATTTAAAGTTATGAATGATCCATTCGTAGGAAACTTAACATTCTTCCGTGTATACTCTGGTGTACTAAAATCAGGAAGTTATGTTATGAACTCAACTACTGGAGAAAAAGAAAGAATTGGACGTATTCTTCAAATGCATGCTAATCAAAGAAAAGAAATTGCAGAAGTATATGCTGGAGAAATTGCTGCTGCTGTAGGTCTTAAAGATACAACAACTGGAGATACACTTTGTGATGAAAAACATCAAGTTATTTTAGAAAAGATGGTATTCCCAGAACCAGTTATCGAATTAGCAATTGAACCAAAATCAAAAGCAGATCAAGAAAAAATGAGTTTAGCTTTACAAAAATTAGCTAAAGAAGACCCTTCATTCAGAGCAAAAACTGACCATGAAACTGGTCAAACTATTATCGCTGGTATGGGTGAGTTACACTTAGACGTATTAGTAGATAGAATGAAAAGAGAATTCGGTGTAGAAGCAAATGTTGGTAAACCACAAGTTGCTTACAGAGAAACTCTTAAAAATGCTGCTGAATGTGAAGGTAAATATATTAAACAATCAGGTGGACGTGGACAATACGGACATGTTTGGGTTAAATTTGAACCAAATCCTGATAAGGGATATGAATTTGTTGACGAAGTAGTAGGTGGAGTTGTTCCTCGTGAATACATTCCTGTAGTTGACAAAGGATTACAAGAAGCTCTAGCTGGTGGCGTACTTGCTGGATTCCCAATGATCGATGTTAAATGTACATTATTCGATGGATCTTATCATGATGTAGACTCAAACGAAATGGCATTCAAAATCGCAGCTTCTATGGCTTTAAAAGAAGCTAAAAATAAATGTAATCCATGTATTTTAGAACCAATTATGGATGTTGAAGTAGTTGTTCCTGAAGAATTCATGGGTACAGTAATGGGAGATTTAACTTCTAGAAGAGGAAAACCTCTTGGAAATGAATCTCGTGGTAGAGACATAAGCATTAAAGCTATGGTTCCACTATCTGAAATGTTCGGTTACATGACAGTTCTTAGAAGTAACACTCAAGGACGTGGTACTTATACAATGATCTTCGATCACTATGAAGAAGTACCTAGAAGTATAGCTGAAGATATTATTAAGAAAAATGGTGTACAATAATAGTACACTAAATATTGCCAATTTAGTTATTTGTACTTGAAAATAATTCAAGTATTAGATAAAATATATTTATATTGAAAAAAAGGAGGAAATAGAAAATGGCAAAACAAAAATTCGACCGTTCTAAAGAGCATGTTAATATTGGTACTATTGGACACGTTGACCATGGTAAGACAACATTAACTGCTGCAATTACTAAATATTTTGGTGAATTCATGGCTTATGACCAAATTGATAAAGCACCAGAGGAAAGAGAAAGAGGTATTACTATTAATACTGCTCACGTTGAGTATTCTACTGACAAACGTCACTATGCTCACGTTGACTGTCCAGGACATGCTGATTATGTTAAAAACATGATTACAGGTGCTGCTCAAATGGATGGAGCTATCTTAGTAGTTTCTGCTACAGATGGACCAATGCCTCAAACTCGTGAACACATCTTATTATCACGTCAAGTTGGTGTACCAAAAATGGTAGTATTCATTAACAAATGTGATATGGTAGATGATCCAGAACTTTTAGATTTAGTTGAAATGGAAGTTCGTGAATTATTAACAGAATATGGATTTGATGGAGATAATACTCCAGTAATTCGTGGTTCTGCTCTTAAAGCTCTTGAAGGAGACGACAAGTGGGTACAACCTATTAAGGATTTAATGGCTGCTGTTGACACATGGATTGATACTCCTCAAAGAGATACAGATAAACCATTCTTAATGAGCATCGAAGATGTATTTACAATCACAGGACGTGGAACTGTTGTTACAGGTCGTGTTGAAAGAGGTAAATTAAATCTTAACGATGAAGTTGAAATTGTTGGTTTAAAAGATACAAGAAAAACAGTTGTAACTGGTATCGAAATGTTCAGAAAATCATTAGATTATGCTGAAGCTGGAGATAACGCTGGAGTTTTACTTCGTGGTATCAATAGAGAAGATGTTGAAAGAGGACAAATTCTTTGTAAACCAGGAAGCATTACACCACATAAGAAATTCAAAGCTAGTGTTTATGTTCTATCTAAAGAAGAAGGTGGAAGACATACTCCATTCTTTAGTAATTATAGACCTCAATTCTATTTCAGAACAACTGATGTTACTGGTGTAATTACATTACCAGAAGGAACTGAAATGGTTATGCCTGGTGATAATGTTGATATGACAGTTGAATTAATTGCTCCAATTGCAATTGAAAACGGAACTAACTTCTCAATCCGTGAAGGTGGAAGAACTGTTGGTGCTGGTGTTGTATCAGAAATTATGGAATAATTTGTTTTCATAAATTACTATAAAAGCCTAAATAATTTTAGGCTTTTTTGTTTTAAAAAAAATATGGTTATGATATAATGAACTTAATATGAAAAATATAAATAGAGTACAAAGAATATATTTTATATTTCTAGCAATAATATTAGTTATTGTTTGCTTTTCATTTGGAAAAACATATTCAAAATTTATTTATGAATCACCATCAAATAGAGTTGCTGAAATATTTGTAAATAAGTTAAACTATAAATTTACAATAAATAGCAAAGAAACAAATGAGATAACAATTCCATCAGGCAATAGTGTATTAAATATATCTATGACTTCACTAAATGAAAAAGAAAATTATTTCAAACTTTTTTATAATGAAAATAAAAACATAATTATATTTCTTCTAAATGGAAATGTATCAGGCAAAATATCAAATAATGAAATAAATAATATTAAATTATTTGTAATAAATAAAAGTGAATCAGAAGAAACATTGATATTTGACATACAAAGCGGTTATATAACAAATACACTAGATGATATTGTAAAACCAGATAATGACAGCGAAATTAAAGATAAAATAAATATTGGCGATTATGTAGAATATAAACCAATTGAAACCTCATTAGCATTAGAAAAAGATTATACTGGTTCAAACAGCATAGAATTAGAAACAACAAGCATTAACTGGCAAATATTAGACATAAATGATAAAGCAGAAATAACATTGATATCTGAAGAACCAATAAACAAAATCAATTTAAATGGTTCTATTGGTTATAATAATGGAGTATATTTGTTAAATGATTTATGCTATAAACTATATTCTAGCAATGATTCAAAATATGTTAGAAATTTAAATATAGAAGATATAGAAAAATATTTAGATACTGATGTATGGGATTATAATATTCAAAGCAATTATAAAACGTATAAAAATAACTTATATTATCCAACTATATGGATAAAAGAAAAAAATGTGATTATCAATAATAAAAATATTGATGGAACTCTAAATAAAAGTGAATCAGTTGAATTAAGTAAACTAACTTCATATAAAGAAACATCATCAAGCATAACAACAATAAATAACTATTGGTCTTCTTCATTAATAGAAAATAATTTTAAAGATAAAAAAATGTATAAATTATTAATTAGAAATGAATTATTATCTACAAGATATACTAGCACAGAAGAAGATAATATAGAGTGGGGATTAATTGGCATAGATGATTCATCAGTAGTCAAAAATAAACTTTATTCTTCAGATAATGTTAATAAAGAAATAACTGGTTATTTAAGACCAATCATAACATTAAAAGATAGCGTAATACTAAATTATAAAAATAATATATTAAATATAGAATAAAAGGCATTAGAAATAGTCTAGTGCCTTTTTGTTAGTTCTCATCTTGATTATAAATAATTAAATGATGTTGACTTCTTGTGCATGATACATAATATAAGTATCTTTCTTTATAATTGTATTTATTATCTTTTTTAGTATATACAATAGTAGCATCAAATTCTAATCCTTTAGCCATGTAAGATGGTAACACAACGAGTTCTCTAGTAAAAAATTTAGTATTAGTATTTATAAAGGCTAACTCTTTCATGTCACACTTTAATAATTTGTAAATTTCAGCAGCCTCAACATCTGTTTTTGTAATAATAGCAATACTTTTATTATTTTTCTTTAATGCTTCTATATCATTCATCAACTGTTCTTTTAAAATATTTTCATTTCTAAATTCAACCGGAATACTTGTGTCTCTTCTAATAGCCGATACTAAATTTAATCCAAGTATCTTATTAGCATGTTCAATTATTTCTGGACTTGAACGATATGTTTTAGTTAATTCAATATAATTTGAACCATCAGTAAATATACTTTTTA
Source organism: uncultured Clostridium sp. (assembly GCA_964490375.1). GTDB lineage: Bacteria > Bacillota_I > Bacilli_A > RF39 > UBA660 > CAG-1000. Next base: position 40,860 of record CAZBAZ010000003.1, on the reverse strand, counting down.
AATCTTCTAAACTCCTATATTCATAATAAGGGTTAATAGTTTGATTTATATCTCCCAATATAGTAAATTTGCTTTTCTTAAGTATTTTCTTTAATAATATATATTGAAGTTTACTATAATCTTGAGCTTCATCAATAATAGTTTGTTCGATTTGATAATCATTTCCTAAGAAACATAACAGACTTTTCATATAAACAAATAAGCAAGCATCTTCATAAGATATATCTTTTCCATCAAGTTTATCTAAATAAGAATCAGGAATTTCTCTATGAAAAGCATTCTTAAATTCTTCACTTTTATAAAATCCTTTATATATTTCTTTAGGATCAACAGAAATATTAAGTATTTCTTTAAGCCATTTTCTAACTTGTTTTGCTTTAGATTTATTATTTCTAAATTCTTGTTCAGCAATTTTCAATGATATTTCATCAAGTCTTTCAAATAAAGGTAGAGAAGAGTATCTTCGAGTTAAATAATAATTTAGTTTTGATTTTTCTACATATAATTCTCTATTAAATATTACACTTGTAAATATTGCCTTACTAGAATAATTTTTAATGTATTCTTCTAATACTGGTATTATTTCATCTGATTGTTTAAATTTAATCAATTCAGTTTGTGTTTCTTCATATTTATAATATCTTTCAATAAATGAAGTAAATGATTCTATATTTTTATATTCTGTTATATATGTTTCAAAGAAATCACTAAATGTTGTTTCTTTAGTATTTTCTTCACCTAATTCAGGAAGTACATTAGATATATATTCACTAAACACTTTATTGGGCGCAAATATTAATACTTTATCACTTGTTAAATTCTTAATTTTATATAGTAAAAATGCTATTCTATGTAATGCAACACTAGTTTTACCAGAACCAGCAATTCCCTGAACAATTAAATTTCTATCTTTAACATTTCTTATAATTGCATTTTGTTCAGCTTGAATAGTATTAACTATATTTTTCATATATTCGCTATTTTTTTTTGATAATACTTCTTGTAATAATTCATCTTGAACATTTAATTTAGAATCAAAAACTCTAACAATTTTAGCGTCTTCAATAGTAAACTGTCTTTTATTATATAAGTGTCCTTTTATAGTACCACCAGGTGCTTCATAACTACAATCTCCCCCTTCATAATCATAAAATACACTAGCTACAGGACTTCTCCAATCATAAATAATATTATCATCATCTTTAGTTAAATAAGTAAGACCAATATAAATATCTTTTCTTGTTTCATCATCTTCAAAATCAATCTTTGCAAAATATGGTGAGTTTTGAATTTTATATAGTTTTCTATAATATTTTGCTTTCATCTCTAAATTATCAATTTCTTGATTATTATTAGACATGATTGTTTTCATTTCAGTTGGATCTAATTCACTTTTAGTATCCCATAAATACTTTTTAAATTCTTGTTGTTTTTCTTCGCTGTCATACAAATCTTGAGCTAAATCTGATATGTTTTTTCGTAAAAGTTTTATAGTTAATTCAAGATGTCCTTTTTCTTTTAAATATTCTTCCTCACTTAAATTCATAATTCCTCCCTAAATATAAGTGTCACATCATTTAATAAATTAACAGCATGACATGAATGCTATCAAATTTTATTTTAGTTGTCAATATAAAAAAATATTTTTCTATAACTTTGTTGAATTTATATTATAAAATTTTTAAAAATAATTTAGTGACATAACAAAATTATATTTAATGACATAAATATAGTGTTTTATGACAAAAAAATGTATAATAAAAGAAATTATATTAATATTGAGATAGAGAAAGCAAAGAAAGGAGTTTTAATGAAGTATTTAAAAATAACTTTGCTAGCGTTTGCGGTAACTTTAATTTTATCAAACATTTCTGTTGATGCATATGGAAATTCTCATGGATATAGTGGTGTTGATTTACCAGCATTACAAGGAAAAGTAAAAAGAGGTCCTCAAACAAAGACTGAAAATAATTATCAGTATTATGAGAACACAGGAACAATTAATAAGTGCACAGGAAATGAAAATGGAGTAAGAGTAAGGGTATATTCTGAAGCAAATGGATATTCTAGCTATATAACATTATCTAACAAAGGAAATTCAGGAACTTGGGGAAATAATAGTAAAACAACAGCAATAGGTGCATACGATTTAAATCTTAAAAACAACACGTCTTCACCATGTGGCGCAACACATAGTGGAATTTGGTACTTAGACAAAAGTATATATAACGCAACACATTAATATTAAATAGAAAAATCAAAATAATATTTTTGCTTTCTCTATATTTTAGGAGTTAAATATGAAAATAGAAAGAAAACTATCAGTAATAATTTTTATACTATTATTAGTAATTATATTTGGCAGTTTAATCCAGTTTTTATACATTGAAGATGGGTATAGCAACATTAAACATAATACTAAATATTATAATTTTTGTATTGAATATTTAGATGAAAACATGAAACAACCTGCTATAAAAAACTATCCGGATTTTGCAGAATTCGCGACCGATGAAGAATGCAAAGAAATAACACAATTTAAAACAACAAGCGATAGTGCATTTTCATTATATATAGATTCATTAATCACTGGCTTAAATGCGTACATAATTCCATTTATGTTGCCATTGATTATAACAATACCCTTCATTTATATAATATCAAAAAAATTCAGAAGTAAAGATATAAAAGATTATATTTTAAGAAAAAAATACAAATATTATGTAAAAGATATATTTAAGTTAGCATATAAGAACATATGGTTCGTTCCATTTATGATTGCTTTATTATTTATTTTATGTTTCTTAATAACAAAAAACATAAATCCTGAAGCAGGAATTTATTTTGGGCGAGCAGATCCAATACTTATTACAAAATATAACAACATATATTTTTATATTATTTATTTAATAATATTGTTTTTAAATATTGGAATTTATATAAATATTGGATTAACTATATTGAGTAAAAATAAAAATTTTGTTGTTTCATATGTTGAAACATTTATAGTGATTTATCTATATTTATGCATTAATGCTATAATACTTGGAAATTTATTTCAAAAATATTTTAATATATCAGCGGAATATTTTAATTTGTTTAATATATATTCCTTTACTTATATAGACAATGTGCATATTTATTTAATCATAAATTTTATAAATTATATTATTACTTTTTTAGTTGCTAAATACAACTATAAAGATAAAGAAAAATTGATAATGATGTGTGAAAAATAGGAGTAATACAATGAAAATAGAAGTTAAAAATATATCAAAAAAATTTAATAAAACAGAAGTAATGAAGAACGTATCAGCAACTTTTAAATCTGGAAAAATATACGGAATCATTGGAAGAAATGGAAGCGGTAAAAGTGTATTTTTAAAGATGCTGTGTTCATTTTATATTCCATCTAGTGGTGAAATATTACAAGATGGTTACAATTATATAGCTAATAATGATTTTCCAAAAAGTACGAGAGCTTTAATAGAAGGACCAAATTTTATTCCTGATTTAACAGGTTATGAAAATTTAAAACTAATTGCTTCAATTCAAAATAGTATTTCTGATGAACAAATATTAGAAACGATGAAAAAAGTAAATGTTTATGAAGAAAAAGATAAAAAATATGGTGAATATTCACTAGGAACAAAACAAAAATTAGGAATAGTTCAAGTTTTAATGGAAGACCCCAAATTCATGATATTGGACGAGGCATTCAATGGCATAGATAAAAAATCGGTTGAAAAAATTAAAGAAATAATAAAAGAAGAAAAGAAAAAAGACAAGCTGATTATAATAACAAGTCATATACTAGATGATATAGAAGAATTGTCAGATGAAATTTATGAATTTGATGCAGGAGAATTGACGAAATATGATAATTCGAAAAATAAAATATAATTTTAATATTGTAAAATCAATTTTGAATACCGATAAATTTAAAGCAGTATATGTATTATGTGTGTTAGCTGCAATATTTAACTCATACAATATAGATACAAATAACACTTATCTCGAAAGTAATTTAGGTGTAATTTATACAACAATGTATCAATTATTTTTAATGATTGTATTATTTATAGGAAGTTTACAAACAACAAGTAATTATAATAAGTTAGGACAAAATATCTTGCGATTCAAAAATAAAAAAGTGTATTTGAAAAATTTGTCATCAACGATAAGCATAGTAAATTTTGTAATATTTGTTTGCTATATCTTATTGACTACAATTTTTGTAACGATAAGATATTTTGGAAATGTATCACTAATAGGTCAATTACCTAATCATATACCATATTTAATTTATATTATATATAGTTTTGTAAAAGTGTTTTTAATTTTAAATATTCTTGTATTAATAAGTTCAGTGGTTTATATATGTTTTGGTAAAAAAGCCGGAATAATATTAATAGCAAGCACAACAATCTTCAAGGATTTAGTTACTTATAATTCTAAAATTATTAAATCATATAAAGATTTTAATGCTTTTTATGGATTTTTTCTTTTTCCATATCAATATAGTAACTTTGTGTTAGAATTATCTATGTTTCTACTAGAATTAATAATATTAATTAGTTTGTATTTAATAATTGATAAAACATGTCAAAACAAGTTCAAAATAGAAATAGAGGATTAAATAAAAAAATGAAATATGTATTTTTTAAAAATTATAGTCTTTTAAAAAGACATATATTAAAGTATTATTTATTATTGTTATTGGTTATAGCTATATTTATTACAATAGATAAAGGAGTACTAAGCTATGATAAAATAATTAACTTTAAAACTTACTTAGGACACATAAAAGTTACTGATTTAGCGCCAACCAAAATATCATTAAAACTTTTAGAAATTTCAATTGTAATATTTACTACTTTTAAAATATTTTTACTTGATATATTTAATGGTTCTGAGTATATCATTCTAAGAATAAAAAGTAAAAAATTTATGTTTTATAATATGCTATCTGTCTATGTATATATTATTTTTGAAAGAATATTAATTATTATTTTAACCTTGACTTTATTTAAAATATATGGAACAAACTTAACTGGCGACTTTAACGAATTATTATTAACTATTATTAGTGACCTATTAATTTATAGTTCCATAAGTTTAATTATAATATTTTATATTAATTCATCTTGCAAAAATACTTTATTATCAATTATTCCGATTTTATTTCTATTATTAAGTCTTTCATTCAATTTTAATGTTGTATTTCTTTTATTGATAAATTTATTATTAGCAATAATATGCTTTAAAACTTTTAACGTACATAAAATATATGAATTTTATCATAACAAATATTAAGGTAATAAATAATAAATAAAAAATAGGAAATAATACTTAATAGTTTGATAGTTGAAAAGATAAAACTTTTAATTTATAATTATCATAGAGGAAAATATGAATAAAAAAGTTAAGAATTTTTTAAGTATTAATAATGAAGATAATTTAATGATAGTTTTAGCTTTCATGTCTTTTTCAATTGGATTATGGACCAATTATAGACAATTATGGTTACAAGATATAGGTTATGGTATAGGAGAAATTAGTAGAATTCTTAGTGTAGCTTTAATATGCAGTGCGGTTATTTCATTTATAATTAGTATTTTTTCAACTAAAGTAAATATTAAAAGTACAATTCAATTATCTAATGTTATAAGATCAGTTAGTATGATTTTATTATTAATTGTAAAAGATGATTTTATGATCAAAATGTGTATGCTTTTAAGCATTATGTGTGAAGTAATTTTTTCAATCGCTTATTATCCACTTTTAGCACTAATAAATAAAAGCGATGAAACTTATAGAAAGAAAACACTTATAGATTATATATCTCAAGACGCTGGGATAATAATATGCGGTTTATTAATGGGAATAACTTTAGGAAACTATGTATTTGACTATAATACATGTTTATTTCTAGCAATAATAAGTAATATTATAAGTGGCATGGTTTTGACATTTTTAAAAACAAAATCACTAATTAAAAAACAAAAAGCTGAGTCTTTAAAACATGCGATTAAAACAATATTTAATTCAAAAATCATAACATATTTTTTAAGTGAACAATTAATAGTAAATATTTCATATGGAATAGTATTTGGAATAATAATGTTAATTTTAACTGATTACATAAATCTTGAAATATCAGTAGCTTCTATATTTATAATAATATCAAATGCACTTGCAGTAATAGTATGTTCATTATTTAGTAAATATGGAAAAAATTTATCAGTAAATGCAAGTAATATTATAAAGTTTGGAACAAGAACAGTTACATATTTTATAGCTGCATTTTCAAATAATATGACTATATATATTCTTACAATTTCATTTGGTTATATATCATGTAGAATGTTAGACGATAAAGTAACTGGAACATACTTAAAAAGAGTAAATGATAATGCTCAATTTCTATTTGGGAATATGAGATATTTTGTAACTAGTTTAGGAAAAGGAATAGGAACATTTTTTGCAGGAATACTTTTATCTTACTCACTATCATCTTTATTCCTAGGCGCTGCAATAGTTACTTTAATTCAATCAATAATGTTATTTGATATAGAAAGAATAAGAAAAAAAGAATCAATCAAAAATATGTAAATGGAGAGAGTATGAAAAAAATAATTATAATTTTGTTATCAATTTTATTATTAATAGGATGTAATAATAAAGAAGAAACAAATACTTTGGAAGAAATATTAAAAGAAAATAATTATATTATTGTAGATGTTAGAACTAAAGAAGAATATAATACTTCACATATAGTTGGTTCTATAAATATTCCATATGATACAATAGATGAAAACATAGATTTAGATAAATCAAAAACAATAATGGTTTATTGTAAAAGTGGAAAGAGAAGTTCTATAGCATCAGGAACATTAGAAAACTTAGGATATAATGTTCTAGATTTAGGTGCATTTGATAGTATAAATCTTGATAAAGAATGAAAGAGAAATCTTTCTTTTTTATTGTGTTTATGATATCCTATTAATAGGAGGATAGTCATGAAAAAGAATTTAATTATAAGATTAATAATTACTATTTTAATTGGATTTATTACATATTATATTACATTACCAGCATTAAATTTGCATAGTTTTGGTTTTTATATATTTATTTTATTTATAATTATAATATATAAATTAACTAGTATTATAAATTTTAAAAGTAATGTTAAGAAAGTATTAAGAAATGGAGTAAACAAAAGTAATATTATTAAGAAAAGTTTTTTATATTTTGCAGTAATCTTTGTTTTTGCTGGAATATTTTTAGTTAATTTTATATTATCTCCTTTATTTATGAGTAATAAATATAAAAATAGGATTACTATTAGTGAAAACAATAATTTTACTGAAGATATAAAAGAAGTGGATTTTAATATGATACCATTATTAGATAAAGATTCTTCATCAAAACTAGGTGATAGAGTTATGGGTCAAATGAGTGAGTTAGTAAGTCAATTTGAAGTTTCATCACTTTATACTCAGATAAACTATAATAATGAAATTATAAGAGTTACACCTCTTGAATATGCTAATGCTATTAAATGGTTAACTAATAGAAGTGGTGGTGTAAAAGGATATATTAAAGTTAATTCAGTTAATGGAAAGAGTGAATTAGTTAAACTTGATAAAGGTATGAAATATATGCCTAGTGCTCATTTTAATGAGAATTTATATAGAAAATTAAGATTCTCTTATCCAACAAAAATATTTGGAAAAGAATCGTTCGAAATAGATAATGATGGTAATCCTTATTGGATAATTCCAACTATTAAATATTCTGGAGTTGGTTTATTAGAAGAAGTTGAAGGAGTTATAATTTTTGACCCAATTACCGCAAAAAGTGAATATTATAAGACTGGTTCTATTCCTACATGGGTAGATCAAGTATATAGTGCTTCATTAATAATAGACCAAGTTGATGATTGGGGAATGTATAAAAAAGGATTCTTTAATTCTATATTTGGACAAAAAGGTGTAGTTCAAACAACCGATGGATATAATTATATGATTCAAGATGATGATGTTTATTTATATACAGGAATAACATCAATTAATAGTGATGAATCTAATATAGGATTTATTATTTCAAATTTAAGAACAAAAGAAACAAAATTTTATAATGTTCCTGGAGCAGAAGAATACTCAGCAATGGATTCAGCAAAAGGTCAAGTTCAGCAAATGAATTACACATCAACATTTCCATTATTAATTAATTTAAATGAAAGACCAACATATTTAATTAGTTTAAAAGATAATGCAGGTCTCGTTAAAATGTATGCTTTTGTAGATGTTGAGGATTATCAAAAAGTAGTAGTAAGTGATGCATCAATTGGTGTAACAGAAGCAGCAAGAAATTATTTAACAAATGTTGATTTAAAAAATAATAATAGTGTAAACACTGAAAAAGAAATAACTATAAAGTCAATATCAACAAGTATTATTGATGGAGATACATACTACTATATAATAGATAATGATAATCAAAAATATAAAGTATCAATTAAAGTCAACGAAAATGTTTTGCCATTCTTAAATAGTGGAAATAGTATTAAAGTTAAATATGCTAAAGAAAAAGATGTAATAGATATAATAGGGTTAGAGTGATAATATGCAATGTTGTGCTTTTGGACAAACAGAAGATAGAAAATATGATTATGTAAAAAAGAATTTTGAATATGTAAGTGAATTTATAAAATTTTTTGGAGTATATAAAAATGCTAAAAGATATTTAGTAAGATGTAAAAAATGTAAAGCATTATTTATATATCAATGCTTTAGTACAGAAGTAGGTCAAAAAGAATGTTTTCATGAAGTTTATTTACAAGTAAAAGATATAGATGAAGCCAAAAGAATAAATGAATCTACTAATTGGGAAGAATTTATGTCTCAAAAGAATTTACAAATTGTTCATGATACATATAAAGACTTAAATAAAAGTAATAATAAATCAAAAAAATTGATAATTTCGATTATTGCAATCATAATACTTTTACTTATAGTGATTTTTCTATTTTGTAATTAAAATCAAACATTTTTAAGGAAAAATGTTAATATTTGCTTGATTTATTATGGCAAATATAGTATTATTAACTAGAAGTTATTTCTTGGTTTAGATGTACCTCTTACTTCTTTACTCGGATTTAACAGATTATAAAAGAAGGAGGATTTTTAAAATGGCTTTAAGTAAAGACAAAAAAGAAAGTATTGTTTCTGAATTTGCTAGAAGTAAAGGAGATACTGGTAGCGTTGAAGTTCAAGTTGCTCTTTTAACAGAAAGAATTAACAAATTAACAGATCATATGAAGAAACATACTCATGATTATCATACTAATCGTGGATTACTAAGATTAGTTGGTAAAAGAAAAAACTTACTTGAATATTTAAAGAACGAAGATGTTCAAAGATATCGTGAGTTAATTAAAAAATTAGGTTTAAGAAAGTAGGCACTTGTTTTAAGTGTCTTTTATTTTTGAAAGGAGTGAATTGATGAAAAGAGTATTTGAATACGATTTTCAAGGTAGGAAATTGATAATTGAACATGGAGAACTTGCTAAACAAGCAAGAGGAGCTGTATTAGTTAGATATGATGACACAGTAATATTATCTACATGTGTTATGAGTAATAATGTATCAACTGCAGATTTTTTTCCATTAACAATATTATATCAAGAAAAATTATACTCTGTTGGTAAAATTCCTGGTGGATTTATTAAAAGAGAAGGTCGTCCAACTGATGCTGCAACATTAACAGCAAGAGTAATCGATAGACCAATTAGACCAATGTTTAATGAGAATTTTAGAAATGAGGTTCAGGTAGTAAATACTGTTTTAAGCGTTGATCCAGATCGTACACCAGAAATGACTGCATTATTTGGTACTTCATTATGCTTGGGTATTTCTAGTATTCCATTTGAAGGACCAGTAGCTGGAGTAATAGTTGGTAAAATTGATGGAGAATTAAAAATTAATCCAACTTGTGAAGAAATGGAAAGAAGTACAATTAATTTAACTGTAGCAGGAACAAAAGAAGCTATCAATATGGTAGAATCTGGTTCTAAACAAGTAAGCGAAGAAGAAATGCTAGAAGCTTTAATGTTTGGACATGAAGCAGTAAAAGAATTATGTGCAATTGAAGAGGATATCATTAGCGAAATAGGAGAACCTAAAATTGAAGTAACATTGGCTTCTATTCCTGAAGAATTGTCTACTGAAGTAAATAATGATATCAAAGAAAAAATGATTGAAGCTATTCAAATCAAAGACAAATTAGAAAAATATGCAAGAATAGATGAAGTAAAACAAGAAGCAATTGACTTATATACTGAGAGACATGAAGGAGAAGAAGACCTAGAAGAAAAATTAAAACTTGTTAAGAAGGTTGCAGATGAAATCGAAGGAAATGAAGTAAGAAGATTAATTACTAATGAACATATAAGACCAGATGGAAGAGAAATGGATGAAATTCGCGAATTATCAGCAGATGTTGATTTACTTCCAAGAACACATGGTAGCGCATTATTTACAAGAGGTCAAACACAAGCATTAGCAATCACAACATTGGGTGCTCAAAACGAAGAACAAATTCTAGATGGCTTATCATTAGAAGATTCTAAAAAATTCATTTTCCATTACAATTTCCCGGCGTTTAGTGTAGGTGAAACTGGTAGATATGGAAGCCCAGGTAGAAGAGAAATTGGACATGGTGCTTTAGCAGAAAGAGCGTTATTACAAGTAATGCCAAGTCAAGAAGAATTTCCATATACAGTTAGAGTTGTATCAGAAGTTTTAGAAAGCAATGGTTCATCAAGTCAAGCAAGTATTTGTGCTGGATGTATGTCACTTATGGCAGCAGGTGTACCAATTAAAGCTCCAGTAGCTGGAATTGCAATGGGATTAATAACAGAAGATGGAACATGCAATTCAAAATATACAATCCTAACAGATATTCAAGGATTAGAAGATCATATGGGAGATATGGACTTTAAAGTAGCAGGTACAAGACAAGGAATTACTGCTTTACAAATGGATATTAAAATTAAGGGTGTAACTCGTGAAGTACTTAAAGAAGCATTAGAAAAGGCACATAAAGCAAGAATGAAAATACTTGATGTAATGGAAAATACAATACCAGAACCAAGACATGAATTAAGTGAATATGCTCCAAAAATTAGAACAATGAAGATTTCACCAGACAAAATTAAAGATGTTATTGGCAAAGGTGGAGAAACTATTACTAAGATAATTTTAGAATCAAGCAATGTAACATCAGTTAACCATAAAGACGCAGTTAAAATTGACATTGATGATGATGGAAATGTAATTTGCTATCATATGAATAAAGATGTTTTAGATAAAGCAATTAAGATGATTGAAGACATTGTAAAAGACGTAGAAATTGGAGCTGTATATACTGTAAAAGTAGTTAAAATAGAAGACTTTGGTGCTTTTGTAGAATTATGGCCAGGTTGTGAAGGATTAGTTCATGTTTCACAATTAGATAATAAGAGAGTTAATCATCCAAGTGATATCTTAAAAGTTGGAGATGAAATTGTTGTTAAAGCAACTGGATATGATAGAAAAGGTAAATTAAATCTTTCAAGAAAAGAACTATTACCAAAATTAGAAAAGAAAGAAGATAAAAAAGAAGAGAAGAAACATTTAGAAGAATAACTCTTCTTTTTTTGATTCACAAAAAAAGGATGATTTCTCATCCTATAATAACTTATTTTACTAAGTATTTCATTTCTCCCATTCTAGATGTAGGAACAAATCCACTTGGTGCATTAATTACATCAGGTATTCTATTTACTATAGCAGCACAAGTAAGTTCAACAGTAGATGGTCTAGTAATTACTAAGTTAGTATTTGGCTCACCCTCGATTGTCCAATCATTCTTATCACAATCATTTGCACCATATACTTTACCAATACATTGAGTTTCAAGAATTACTCCTTGTTTAGTTGTTGTTGTAACAACAGCACTCATACCAGTAGCATTGCCAGCTTTGATATCCATACCTAAAGTAGTTGAATGAATATCAGTATCAGAATATTGTGGAACACACTCTTGAGTTTGACTAACAACATCTAAATGTAATTTGTCACATAACCATCCATTAACATTCCACATATAACTTGGAGTATAATTTCCAGAATCAATGATTTTCTTTCTTTCTTCTTCACTAATTCTATCATTAGAAGCTATTTCTTTATCAAATTGTTCGCTAGTAAATCCAGCTCCATGAGCTTTAGCTAATGCAATACCATAATCTTCTACATTGTATGAAGAACTTCCCTTAATTTTTGTTATTTTTTGAGTAGTACCTGCTAAAGTACTAATTAGGTTACCCCAAAAAGCATCTTGATATCCAGAACCTGTAATAGTACAATTGTTAGCTTTAGCAAGTTCATCAATCTCTAATGTTAATTTTGGATTAGAACTCATAGGATAAAATGCTTCTTCACAAGTTGTAATAGCATTAACTCCATGTTTAGCACATAAGAGTAAAGCGTCTTTGCAATCACTTAATAAACTCATAGTTGTAACAATACATACATCAGCATTTACCTCACTAAAAAGTTCTTCAGCATCATTAACAGAAGTAATTTTAACTCCCTTGTCCTCACATCCAATGATACTACCAATGTCTTTTCCAATAACATTAGGATTAATATCAACTGCGCCAACAATTTCCCAATTATTTTCTAAAACATATCTCATAGTATATTTGGCCATTTTACCACAGCCATATTGTATAACTTTCATATAATCCTCCTTAATATAATCATAGCACATTTTATATTATAAGAAAATATTTTAAAATTATAAGTGTAAATTATATGATTAATAAGTTAAGTGCAGCACTTCAATATTGAAAAAGACAAATATTGTCAAAATTGACAACGCTTTTTCTTTATAATATAATTTTTAATGTAGTAAGGAGTCAATTATGGAACCATTAGATATATATACAAGTATCAAATCAATATCTGAAAAAATATATTATATATATATTGCTCTTGCTCAAGAAGAAATTAAAAATGGAACAAATTCTATTAAATATATGAAATTATTAGAAACCGCAAATATATTAAAAAACATAGAAAATTTAGTTTATAAAGAAATAGAAAAAAATACAATTAGAAATAAAGAATATGTAAGAAAATTATTATTAAAATTGTATCAAGATTCAGAAGAAAAAATAAATTTAGAAAAAACACTTCATTCTCCAGAAAGAATAATCTTTAATGATAATATAGGAGAAAAAGCTATTTCTATGAGAATATCAAATAAGTTATCTAGTATTTTTATGAAATATTATATTGATGATGTAAATATAGATAAAACAGCGTATTTTATAGGTGAAAGTACAAGAGATAAATATTTTTTAGACTTTCTAGATGATTTAATTATTGAACAAAAAAGTAAATATTTTAAAAATATTTTAATAAATTCCAAATATGAATATGCATTTATTAATTGTAGTGAATATGAAAACCAAAAACCTAGTAAAGATTATAATGATTTAATATCTGCAAAGAATTTTTTAGAAATAACTAAATATATTAAAAAAATGAGTGTATTAAGTGAAAAAAGTTTCTTTCATCCTATTAATTCAAGAAGAATACTTTTAACTTTCACATATGTAAGAAGTCTTGCTATTCAAATGAAAGAAGAAGAGTATAAGAATTTAAAAGAAACAATTGATATTATGTTAGAACACAAAGTTATAAAAGATAGTTATGGAACAAGATGTTTTATTACAATGTTAAATTATTACTATGAAGATAAAGAGAAATATTTAAAAAATGGTTACTCATTTAAAAGAAAAATTTAATTTTGATTTTTCTTTTTTTATGTACTTTTATAAAAAGTTGTGCTAATATTAATATATAAAATAAAGGAGAGATGATATGAAAAAGAAAATTATATTAAGTTTTTTAACTGTATTAATATTATTTGCTGGTCTTACTGGCGTTAATGCAGAAACAGCCAAAGCACCATCTGTTATTCCTGGACAAGATGCTACTTTGTATGGCCAAACAGATGAAACATTTGATTTTAGTAAAATTAAATTTACAACTTCAAAAGAAGACAACGAAAGAGTTACTGGAAAATCAACTATGCAAAAGATAATTTTAGCACAAGATTATAATAAAGAAACTCAAACATTAAATGAATCTTGGTTCTCAGCATATTGCTTAAATCCAGAACTAAAATATCCGAAAGAAAATTATGTGAATTATACTAAAGAAAATTCATCAGTAACAAATAATGAAACATTATTAGATGAATATGTTAAATTTGCATTGTATAACAAGAAGGAATTAAAAGAGGCATTTAAAAAAGCTTTAGGAATGATATTTGAACCAGACATAACTTATACATTACCTGAAGGTAAAACAGAAGAAGATCTTGTTAATACAATCAAAGCAGGAAAAGAAAAAGTAACAGTTTATGTTACAAAAATTGTTTATACAGAAACAACAGGAGCAACATTAACAATACTTCCAAAAGATCTAGGAAGCGAAGATGAATCAAAATATACTTTAGAATTTACTTTAGATGATATTCTATTTAGTAAATTTATAACTGAAAGCGATGCTGAAAATACATATAATCATGCATTATGGATTATTGAACATAGTTATCCAACACTAGGAATAGAGGAATCATTAGAAGCAGCTGGAGCAAGTTATAGTAAATTATTAGAAGAAGTTAAAACACTACACTCTGGAGAAACTTTAACTGATGAGCAATTAAAAGCAATAACTGAAAATTATGTTTATTCTACAGTACAATATGCTATATGGAAAGCAAATGATATGTATGTTGAAACAAATGTTAAGTTAGGTAGTACTTTAGAAGGAAGTGAACAATTAAATACTTTATATGGATATTTAATTGCAGATAGAGATATTTATACTAATTATAATAATTTAACATTCACAAATACAATTGATGTTGTAAAACCAGAAGCAGGAAAAGAAGTTGCTAAAGAAACAAAAGATGCATATTTATATGGACCATATTCAATTTCTTATGATGTATTATCAGTAGAAGGATTTGAAATTAATATTTCAGGTGATGATAAAGACGCAGTTAAATTAATTGATGAAAGTGGAGAAGAAGTTACTAAATTAGGACCAAATCAAAAATTCTATATTCAAGTAACTAAATCATCAAAAATAGCAAGTTTGAAAGTAGAAGCTTCAACTATAAATGCTTATTCATTTAATCCATCAACAGATAGAGGTAGAATTTATTATTCTTACTCACCATTAACTCAAGATGTAATATCTGGTGGAAAAATAGTAGGAGTAAATATTGAAAAAACATTTGAATTTGCATATAATCCTAAAACAGGAGTAACAAACATTGCAATATTATTTGCAATAATAGTATTATCATTTACAGTGGCTTATGTTGTAATTAATAGTAAGAATACTCCAATAGAATTAAATTAGAAGATGAAAATCTTCTTTTTTTATGTAAAAAAGTAGTGTTTTAAAAAGTTTTTGCGAATTATATTAGTAGAGGAATATATAGAAAGGAGAAAGTTGGAAGAGTTTAGATATAAATTATTAAACTATTTAAAAACTATTAATTATAAGAAATTTATTATGCCAAGCTTCTTATTATTAATTAATTTAACAAGCTTTATGTTTTTATTTACAATGATTAATAGAAAAGAAGAAAAAATAGAAAGTAATAGTAAAATTACTTATGATGCTCCAGTAATAGAAGAAATAGAAAAGACAGATGAAGAAACACAAGTACAAGAAGAAATACAAGAATCAAATGAATGCTCTAATGATAATGAAGAAAAAATATTTGTTGATATCAAAGGAAGCGTTAAAACACCAGGAGTATATGAACTAAATATTAATTCTAGGGTTATTGATGCAATTAAAGCTTCTGGTGGATTAAATAAGGATGCAAACACTAGTTACATCAATTTATCAAAAAAACTAGAAGATGGTGATGTTATAATCATTTATTCTAATAAAGAAATAGAAGAAGCAGAAAAACAAGATAATATAATAGAAGTACCATGTGATTGTAGTAATATTAAAAATGAAACAAACGAAGAAGAAACCTCAAATAGTAAAATAAATATAAACACTGCCTCACTAGAAGAATTACAAACATTAAATGGAATAGGAGAATCAAAAGCAGCATTAATTATTGAATATAGAACTTCAAATGGTAAGTTTAAATCTATTGAAGAACTAAAAAATGTAAAAGGAATTAGTGAAAAGATTTTCTCTAAGATTAAGGAAAATATTACTACTTGATATTATTTACTATCTATTACTTTTAATAAGCATATTATTTATAATAATATATAATAAAAAATATATTCCTCTAAATAAATATGATTTAAATGATAGTGATTTTATTTTAAAAATTAAAGCCATAAAAATTGATGGAAATAAATTATCAATAGATTTTTATGATGAAATAGTTGGTTCATATTACTTTAAAAGTATAGATGAGAAAAATAATTTTAAATTTGAAATAGGTGATACAATTTACATAAAAGGTGAGTTAAAGTTACCAAACAATAATACAATTCAAAATACATTTAACTATAAAAAATATTTAAAGTATAATTATAAAAATTATATTTTGAATATTGAATCATATAAATCAGTTAATAAGAATAAAAATATCTTTTTAAAATTAAAAAATAAAATAATAAATAAGGTCAATAATATAAAAAATAATCAATATCTCTATGCATTCATTTTAGGTAAAAGTTCTTATATAGAAAGTGAAATATATAATCAATATAAAATTAATGGTATAACTCATTTGTTTGCTTTATCAGGTTTACATGTTTCATTATTTTCAAGTATTATTATCTATATATTAAAAAAATTAAAAATTAACGAAAAAATTTCTTTAATAATTACAAGCATATTATTAATATTATTTGCTTTTATAGCGTCATTTACGCCATCAATATTACGAGCTGTAATATATTTTATACTCTATAATATTAATAAAATTTATTATTTCTATATTAAGCCCAAATATATTTTATATGTAACTTTTACTATTCTTATATTTATAAATCCTTTTTATATATTTAATATTGGATTTATTTTATCTTTCACAATAACTTTTTTCATTATTTTATTTAATGAAAATTTTAAGATTAGCAAAAAATACTCAATTATAATAATAAGTATGATTTCTTTTTTATCAAGTTTACCTATAATAATAAATCTATCTTATGAAGTAAATATAATAGGATTCATAAATAACTTATTCTTTATACCATTTGTTTCTTATTTAGTATTTCCAATTTCTTTATTGACTTTTTTATTTAATAAACTATTTTTTATACTTAATTTTTTAATATTTATAATGGAAAAAGCATCTAATTTAAGTAGTAAAGTATTAAATATTAGCTTAATATTTAAAAAAATAAATTTAATAGAAATTATCATTTATTATTTGATTTTATTATCATCAATTAAGTTAAATAAGCGTTTATTTTTAATACTTTTATTATTTATAGTATATTTATTCATAAAACCTAATTTTGACTCTAAAATGCATGTATATTTTAATGATATAGGTCAAGGAGATAACATACTAATATTAACAAAAAATAATAATACAATATTAATTGATACAGGGGGAAAAATAAACTATAAAAAAGAATCTTGGACTATAAAAAACAAAGAATCTAATCAAATGATAGATTCACTAATACCATTTTATAAAAGTTTAGGAATTAAAAAAATAGATTATCTTTTTATCACACATGGAGATACAGATCACATGGGTTATTCAATTGATTTAATAAAAAATTTTAAAGTAAAAAATGTAATTCTAAATTGTGGAGAATCTAATAAATTAGAATTAGAATTAATAAATATTTTAAAAGATAAAAACATCAAATATTATTCTTGCATAAAAGAACTAAATATAGATAATATTGACTTAAAAATATTAAACACAAGAATATATGATAATGAAAATGATAACTCAATAGTAATATATTTTATATATAATAATTATAAATTTCTTTTTATGGGAGACTCAGGCTTAAATAAGGAAAATGACTTAATAAATAAATATAATTTAAAAAACATAGATTTTTTAAAAGTAGGTCATCATGGTTCAAACACTTCTTCTAGTAAATATTTTATAGATATTATTAATCCAAAGTATTCAATAATTAGTGTAGGCAGAAATAATAGGTATGGTCATCCAAAAGAGTCGGTATTAGATATTTTAAGTAATAGTAAGATTTATAGAACAGACAAAGATGGAACTATTGAAGTTGAATTAAATAAAAAAGAATATAAAATTAAGACTTGTAGTCCGTAGGAAAAAGTAAATATAAATTATTATAATGAAATAAAAAAAAATTAGTAGATAATGAAATATATTTGAAAGTAAAAGACTATTCGAAGGAAAGACATAAAGTTATTACATATTTTGAAATTGGCAAGTTGCTAAATGAAGCAGGCGGAAAATATGAAGATAATATTATAGATGAATATTCTAAAAAATTAGTCATTGAAGTTGGTAAAAAATATAATAGAAGAACATTATTTAGGATGAAACAATTCTATAGTATGTTTAGTGATGAAAAAGTGTCGCAAGCTGCGACATAATTGTCTTGGAGCCATTATGTCGAGTTATAGCCTTTAAAAAATATAGATGAAATAAGATATTGTAAATGGTAAAATAAAATGCAGGAAAAATGTAATATAAAAATGTCTGTTTTCCTACATTCTTTTGTTATACTTTTAAGGAAAGCTGGAGGTATAACATGAGAGAATTAAATAAATCAAAACAGGAGTTATTGATTATAAAAATAAATAATATAAAACCAAATTATGCCGAAGCGGCTAGAATTCATAACTGTGATTATAGGACTATAAAAAAGTATGATAATGGTTATGAAGATAAACCTACTACAAGAGAAAAATGTTAATGATACTATAAGAATGTACAAAAAGAGAAATAAAATATGATATAATCGTGATGCAAGGTGATAGTGTTCAAATATTTTTTAATTAGATATTAGAATATAACATTATGAACCATTAGAAAAATATTGTAATAAGATTATTGTAAATGTCAATATTAAAATGTACAAAAAAGGGAAAATAAGTATAAAATACTAAAGGTAAAAAATTATGAATGATATAAAAATATGGGCAATACCAATTCATGTTAATGAGAGTAAAAAACAGGTAGCAGCATTTAATTTTTGTTTAGAAAATAATATATTAGGAATAGGATGGGAAACAAATAAAACAATAGTTGGATTAGACTCAAACTATGAAGAATTTGTAAGCAAAAATAGTAATTTTATTGGAAATCCAAAAATATCATCATTTATTAAAATAGTTAAACAATTTAATGAAATTAAAAAGGATGATTTAATATGGACTAGGTCTGGAAACAATTATTATTTATGTAGATTTACAGGAGAAAAAATTGATTATTTTAGAAATGAACTAAATGAGTCAGAAATAAAAAAACATCAAGAATATGATATTTGGCATGGATTAAAATGCAAAATGTTATATGTTGGAACATCTGATAAAGTAATAGGAACAATAGTAAATATTTTCTGCTCTGGAGGAATTAGAAGAATAAATAAGAATTTTGAAGAAACAAAAATGTTTTCTATGAAAACTTATAACATGGTTAGTAATACTAAATATTATGATTGTTATGATAATAAAAATTTGATAATAAGTAACATGAGATCAGAAGATCTTGAAGAATTAGTTATTTTATATTTACAACTAAAATATAATTATTTGGTATACAGCAATACGTGTAAATCTAATACAAAAACTTATGAATGTGTATTATATGACAATAAAAACTTTGAAAATGTTTACGTTCAAATTAAGTCAGGAGTAATAAATCTTAATGATGACGATTATAAAAATATTTATAATAATTTTAAATTTTATTTTTACTCAAATTCTAATGAATATAAAGGATCAAAAGAAAACAAAAATATAATAATTATTTCAAAAAGAGAATTAGAAGATTTTGTGAATAATAATAAAAATCTCATTAGCAAATATATTATATGAATTGATAATGCTACAGAATAAGTCTATAAAAATTATGTCAAGCTAAAAAGTAACAACTAATTTTGAAAGGAAAATAGATATGGAAAACAAAAAATATATAGATCTACTTCTAAAAATGATAAATGATATTAAAAATAATAATTTTAAAATTGAGTTTGAAAGTGGAAGATATACTTATTCCAATGAAATAATATCAATATTTGAAATTTTAGAAGATGACTATTTTAAAAATATTTTAAAAGTAGGTCGTAATGCACATAAAGCAGGAGGAAGAGTATTAAATAATATTGAAGATATTTCTTCACTTGACATGGCTGAATGTATAATCTATTTAGATTGGCTGTGGCATGTTGATGGTTCCGGAATAGCGACAGGTATGGTATATAAAAAAATTAAATCTGGAAGGTATATTTTACTTTTGAAAAGATTTAAAGAATGCATAGAAAATATTTGAAATGAACTAGAACAATGATTAAAAGAAAAAAATAAAAGATAGTTTACTATGCTATAATACATAATTAATGGAGTGATAATAGAATTATAATTAGAAAATATAATATAATTTAAAATATAGGCATTATTAATTATTAAAGAACTTAACTATAACATACAATATAATAGATAGTAAAATAAATAACTACTATCTAATATCCTTATTAGAAGTATATAAATCAAATGTTAGAATATAATACTACTATCAACTAATAAATAATATGAACATTCTTAACTATAATCCATAAAATATTAATGGACACCAATGGTGTTTAATATAGATTTGAGACACTAAAATAAAGTGTCTCTTTATTATTTTTATTTTTTATAATATAATTAACTTATGGATAAGGAAGAATTTACTAAAAATATTTTAATCAATGATTTTATTAATGAAATTCAAAAAAAGAATTATTCAAATAATACCTTAATATCTTATATAAATGATTTATATTATTTTAGATTATTTATTAAAAAAGATTTAAGCAATGTAAAAGAAGAAGATATAAGAGATTATTTAGAATATTTAAATCTTCAAAAAGAGAAACCAACATCCGTTAGAAGAAAAATAAGTTCATTAAAATCATTTTATAAATTTCTATATAAAAATGATTATATAGATAAAAAAGATTATCCATTATATAAAATATCTTATCCAAAAGTAGATAAAAGACTACCTAAATTTGTTTATTATAATGATTTATTAGATATTATAAGAGAATCAAAAAATGATAAAGATGGTGTAAGAGACAGACTTATAATTGAAATGCTATATGCTACAGGATTAAGAGTAAGCGAATTAGTTAATATTAAAATTAACAATATAGATTTTAATAATAGAAGAATAGTAGTTTGTGGAAAAGGAAATAAAGAAAGAATTGTATATTATGGAGAATATGCAGAAGACGTTTTAAAAGAATATTTGTTAACTCATAAAAATTCTGAAGGATATTTATTCATTAATAACAGGGGTGGAAAATTAACTGAAAGAGGCGTAAGATATATAATAGATAATATTATGAAAAGACTATCTATTAAAACACATGTTACACCTCATGTTCTAAGACATACATTTGCAACAGATATGTTAAATAATGGATGTGATATCAAAGTAGTACAAGAGTTGCTTGGGCATTCAAGTTTAAAAGCAACAGAAATATATACACATGTAACTAATGAACATTTAAAAAAAGTTTATTATGAATGTTTTCCAAGGAGGGATAAAAATGAGTAAATTATATTTTAGATATGGAGCTATGAATTCAGGAAAAACAACTTTATTATTACAAGTAGCACATAACTATGAAGAAAGAGGAATGAAAGTAGTCATATTAAAACCAGGAATTGATACTAAAGGAAATAACAAGATAGTAACAAGAATAGGTCTTAAAAGAAAAGTAGATCATATTATTGAACAAGATGAAAAACTTTCAAATTATTTAAATAAACTATCAGATGACATAGTTTGCATTTTAGTAGATGAAGCACAATTTTTAAGTAGAGATCAAGTAGATGAATTATTTATGTATACAAAAATAAAAAATAAACCAGTTATTTGTTATGGACTTAGATGTGATTTTAAAACAATATCTTTTCCAGGAAGTTTGAGATTATTTGAAGTAAGTGATGTTATGGAAGAACTAATTACTATATGTAGATGTGGTAAAAGAGCTAAATTTAATGGAAGAATAGTCAATGGAAAATTCACATCAAGTGGAGAACAAGTAGCAATAGATGGTGAAAATCATGTAGAATATGAATCTCTTTGTGGAAAATGCTATTTAGAAAAGGTTTTAGGAATAACAACATTAGAAGAATAAGCTATATTAATTTATGGCTTTTTTTGTAAAATTTTTAAAATAATTCTATTCAATTTATAAAGCATTTGGTATAATAGTTCTTGTTGAGTTAAGTATGATAATACTTAAGGGAAAGGAGTGTATTATATGAAATATGTCTATATGTTTTCAGAAGGAAACAAAGACATGAGAAATCTTCTTGGTGGCAAAGGAGCTAACTTAGCAGAAATGACTAGTATTGGTTTACCTGTACCTAGAGGATTTACTATTACGACTGAAGCTTGTACTGCGTACTATGATGCTGGACAAAAAATTAGTCAAGACATAATAGATGAAATCTATGAAAAACTAGAAGAGTTGGAAAAACTTACTGGTAAAAAAATGGGAGACTTAAAAAATCCTTTATTAGTTTCAGTAAGAAGTGGTGCTAGAGCAAGTATGCCTGGTATGATGGATACTGTATTAAATCTAGGACTTAATGATGAAGTTTGTAAAAACTTTGTTGAAGAAACAAAAAATAAAAGATTTGTTTATGACTCTTATCGAAGATTTATAATGATGTTTGCAGATGTTGTAAAAGGATATTCTAAGAGTTCATTTGAAAGAGTTTTAGATAAATTTAAAGAGGATAAAGGAGCTCACTTTGATACAGATTTAGATGAAAATGATATGTATGAAGTAGCTATGAAATTCAAAGATATCTATAAGGAATTATCTGGTGTAGAATTTCCACAAAATCCTAAAGAACAATTAATTGAAGCTGTAACAGCCGTATTTAGAAGTTGGAATAATGAAAGAGCTATTTATTATAGAAGAATGAATGATATTCCTAGTTCTTGGGGAACAGCTGTAAATGTTCAAGAAATGGTTTATGGTAACAAAGGAGATGACTGTGGAACTGGTGTTGCATTTACAAGAAACCCAGCTACAGGAGAAAAAGCTCTTTATGGAGAATATTTAATGAATGCACAAGGTGAAGATGTTGTTGCTGGTGTAAGAACTCCTCAACCAATTGCTACATTAAAAGAAACTATGCCAAGCGCGTATGAAGAATTTGTAAAAACTTGTAATATTCTTGAAACACATTATAAAGATATGCAAGATATGGAATTTACTATTGAAAATGGTAAACTATTTATGTTACAAACTCGTAATGGAAAAAGAACTGGTCAAGCTGCATTAAAAATAGCTGTTGATTTATATAATGAAGGAATGATTACTAAAGAAGAAGCTTTATTAAAAGTTGAGCCAAAAGCTTTAGATCAATTACTTCACCCAAATTTTGATACTGATGAATTAAAGAAAGCAACTCCAATTGCTAGTGGATTAGCTGCTTCTCCAGGAGCAGGTTGTGGAAAAATTTATTTCACAGCTGAAGAAGTTACAGAAGCTGCTAAAAGAGGAGAAGATACAATCTTAGTAAGATTAGAAACATCTCCAGAAGACATTGAAGGAATGAATTTAGCACGTGGAGTATTAACTATTCGTGGAGGTATGACATCACATGCCGCAGTTGTTGCTCGTGGTATGGGTAGATGTTGTGTTTCTGGATGTGGTGAACTAACAATAAGTGAGGAAAATAAAACATTAACAACAAAAGATGGAAAAGTATTTAAAGAAGGAGATTACATTTCAGTAGATGGAAGCACTGGTAAAGTTTATGGTGAACAAATTAAAACTGTTGAGCCAGAAATCAGTGGCGACTTTGAAACATTTATGAAATGGGCAGATGAAACTCGCACATTAGGCGTAAGAGCAAATGCTGATACTCCAAAAGATGCAAGACAAGCTCTTAAATTTGGTGCAGAAGGTATTGGACTTTGTAGAACTGAACATATGTTCTTTGAAACAGAAAGAATATTTGCTATTCGCCAAATGATAGTATCTGATACAGTAGAACAAAGAGAAAAGGCATTAGCTAAATTATTACCAATGCAAAGAGGAGACTTTGAAGAATTATATAAAGAAATGAAAGGTAACCCAGTTACAATAAGATTCTTAGATCCACCTCTTCATGAATTTGTTCCACATACAGATGAAGAAATCAGACCATTAGCAAAAGAATTAGGAATGACTTTTGAAGCATTAAAAGAAAAAATTGCTACATTACATGAATTTAACCCAATGATGGGACATAGAGGATGTAGATTAGCAGTTACATATCCAGAAATTGCTAGAATGCAAACAAGAGCTGTTATGGAAGCAGCAATTAATGTTGATAAGACTGGATTAAAAGTAGTTCCTGAAATTATGATTCCTCTAGTAGGAGAAAAGAAAGAACTTGCTTATGTAAAAAATATAGTTGTTGAAACAATTAATCAAGTATTTGAAGAACAAAATTATAAATTAGATTATAAAATTGGAACTATGATTGAAATACCAAGAGCAGCAATTACTGCTGATAAGATTGCTGAAGAAGCTGAATTCTTCTCATTTGGAACAAATGATTTAACTCAAATGACATTTGGATTCTCAAGAGATGATGCAGGTAAATTCTTAGGCGACTATTACTCTAAACAAATCTTTGAAAGTGATCCATTCGCACGTATTGATCAAGAAGGCGTTGGAGAACTAATTAAGATGGCTGTAGAAAAAGGTAAGAAAACAAGACCTGATATTAAATTAGGAATTTGTGGAGAACACGGAGGAGATCCAAGTTCTGTAGACTTCTGTCATAGAGTTGGATTAACTTATGTTTCATGCAGTCCATATAGAGTACCAATTGCTAGACTAGCTGCTGCACAAGCCGCAATCAATAATAAATAGTTTGCCTGATATTTAAAGACAATTAAAGACGATAAAGTATATTTAAGAGGCAAAATAAAATATACATGATACAGAGAAACTTATAAAAGTAAGTTTCTCTTTTTTTTTTTGAAAAGGAGAATTAATATGAATGAAATAATAATAAAAGAAAATGAAAATATAGAAGACATGATTTATGAGTTAAGAGGAGTACAGGTAATGCTTGATTCAGATGTAGCTAAATTATATTAATGCACTAATGGAACAAAGGATATAAATAAGGCTGTGAAAAAAAATATAAATAAATTTTCTGAAGACTTTTACTTTCAACTAACAAATATAGAAAAAGAAAATTTGTGGTTCCAATCTGGAACCGCAAACAATAAGTTTAGAACAAATCATTATATTGTTTCACAGTAAGAAGTAGCAATACAATTTTTACATAATACAAAGTAAGAATGATTGTATTGAGAGTAGGAATACTGTTTTAAACTATGCTTTGAAATATTTTAAAGAGAATTATAGTAATCACTAGTTTGTAAAAGTATGTAATTTATACATTACAATATTGGATTATCAAAGTGAAAAACAATAGTAAGAAATAAAATAATAGATGATTATATTGTCAACGAGTTCATTTTAAATATTATTTATTTCAAAAATAATACGATTTTTTAACAAATCTTTATAAAATTGCAATATTATAGATTAACTATTTTTGTCTATCCGAAACCATTTTACTAAATCCATTACTAATTTTATTTTCACTGATTTAAAATTTATGTTATTATTATTTTAGGTGATAATATGCAAAAATTGGAAACTTTTTATCATAGTGTTGGGTTTAATATAGTAAAATTAGATAGTATTTTGAGAAATGGCTTAATGTCTTTAGATAAAGCAAAAAAAGAAAATATATCTTATGCTCGTAATTATGAAGGATATAATTTAAATGATACAATATCTTTAGTAAGAGAAATATATGCTAATATTGATACTGATGGAGCTTATAAAAAATATATATCAAAAGGTATAACAATTTCAATGAATCTCCCCCTTGATATGATTATATTCGATATAAGTGAAAGAATAATTAATCATACAGATGAAGTTTTAGGCAAAGATTACATACCAAAGGAATACTTTACATCATTAATTATACCTGAAGAATATACTGAATGTTCAATAGAAGAACTTCCTATATTAACACTTAATTCAACATCATATCGAAATATAAAAGATACATCTGATAATATAGTAAAATATGTAGAAAACGTTTTACATAAAGAAATAGATAAAGAAGAATATTATGCTTTAATAAACGAATTAAAGTATACAATGATAGCATTAAAAGAAGATATAAATGATGAAGGATTAAATGCTGACTTTATGGAAATTAAACGTGAACTAAATTGCTTTTTAACTTCACAAATAAATATTGCATTTAGTAAATATATAAATAAAGAAAATATTACAATATACGATATAGTAGAGTATATAAATCATAACACACTAAATTTACCAATAATAATAAAAAATTATAAAAGAGGAAAAATAAGATAATAAAAGATATAATAATAGATTGTTATTTAATTAAAGATAAAAATAACTATTTAAAAAATCTTAAAAATTTCAATTAATAAAATGATATAAATTATATTTTATTGAAAATATAAATAATCAAAATAGTAATAAAGGCATTGGAGTAAAAATATATAAAAATGTTAAACTTATAAAATTGGTTTGAAATATAACTAATTTTTTTATGATACAAAGAAAAATGTTAAAGAAAAAAATAAAAATATAGTAATTCAAATAATAATAAAAACTCAAATCAAATTGAGCTTTTATATCATATAGAAATTATCATCGATTTCATTATTTACATTTTCTAATTTTGAAATTCTTCCATCTAAATTTTTAACTTGTCTTTCAAGTTTGCTTATTCTATCTGCATAATTATTATCATTTACATATGTATTTGTGTTTGAGTTTTGATAATTATTTGGAATAGCATTAGGGCCATAAGCTTGATAAGTAGTATTCACATTATAACCATTTAGTGGTATAAACATACCAGGATTAGAGTAACCTTGATTAACATTTTGATAAAACATATCTCTTTCTTTCATTACATCACCTATAATAATATATGACAAATATAAGAAGTTAGTGTATAATATTTAACTGAGGTGTTTTATGAGACTTAAACATATTAAAAATGCAGATATTATAATAAATAATTCCCCATATTTAGTTAAAAATCCAACTGAATATAAAGGCAACTGGAAAAAAATGTTTGAAAATAATAATGACATAGAAATAGAAATTGGAACAGGAAAGGGTAAATTTATAATAAGTAAAGCTATAGATAATCCAAATACTAATTATATTGGAATAGAAAAGTATGATAGTCCACTAGTAAGTGCTGTTAAAAAACTAGAAAATTTAGAAATTAAAAATTTAAAACTTATTTGTTTTGATGCTTTATTTATAGAAGAATTATTTGATAAAGAAATAAGCAAAATATATTTAAACTTTAGTGATCCATGGCCAAAAAAAAGACATGCTAAAAGAAGACTTTCTTCAACAGAATTTTTAAAGAAATATGATAATATATTTAAAAATGAAAAAATTATAGAAATGAAAACAGATAATGATGATTTATATGAGTATTCAATTGAATCCTTTATAAACAATGGATATGAAGTAATCAAAACAGATACAAATTATTTTGATAATTATACAACTGAATATGAAGATAAATTTATAAGTTTAGGAAAAAATATAAATCATATATATGTTGTTAAAAAATAAATAATTTGTTATAATTCATATATAATATAGGAGAAAATATGTATAAAAAATTGTTTACAATTATTATTTGTGTATTTTTTCTTGCTGGATGTACTACTACTAACATAAATGATTTATCATTAACTGAAATAGTAGATTCAATACTTGAAAAAGAGAGCAAATCATATAACACAAATAATAAAGGATATAGATATTATTTGCCAACTGAATTTGAAATAACAGAAGACGATGATTATGTCCAAGTGTTAAATTCACATGGTGATACTTATTATTTGAATATTGATGTAGTAAGTTATTATTATAAAAATGAAATCACAACAGAACACAAATTAGATGACTATGAATATTATACATTTGAAGTAAATGATACATCAGGATACTTAAGAATAACTCAAAATAATGAAGATTTTTTTGTTGAGTTGTGTTATAATTATGCTATAATAGAGGTAGAGGTAAAAGAGGATAACATAAAGTATGCTGTATCAAGAGGTATGACAATATTAAACTCAATAAAATATAATGATTTAGTTATTCAAAAACATATTAATAATAACTCACTAGAATCAAGTGAAACATTATATAATATACCTGAACCCGAAAATAAAGATGAATCTAAAAATGTTCTTGAATATATTGATGAATATGATGAGGACAAGGGAGAAGAAGATTAGACATAAGAAAGAGGTGCACTTATATGGGCATTATTAGCAAACTTAAAGGCATTTTTTATGATGAAGTAGAAGTAGACGAAGAAGAAGTAAAAAAAATTGAACATATAACTTCTACTCCAGTAAAAAAAGAAGAACCAAAAGTAGAAGAAAAACCTAAAATAGAAGAAATAAAATATAAGCCTAAAGAAAAAGAAGAAGCAAAGCAAGAAGATAAAAAAGTAGATAATATTTTTAATGAAAGAGATTTATTTCGAAGCGAAAGAACATTTAATTTTACAGAATTTGATGATGATGAAGATGAAAAGCCAATTCCTCAAAGAAGAAATGTTTTGGTAAAAGAAAATAAGACTGTTAAAGTAGAAAATCCTACTATACCAGAAACACCTAAAGTATTTAAGCCAAGTCCTATTATTTCACCAATATATGGTATTCTTGATAAAGATTATAAAAAAGAAGAAATAAAGAGCAAAGAACAAGCAATGACACCAAAAATAACTGCTAATCTTACAACGTATGATACAGTCAGAAGAAAAGCATATGGTACTTTAGAAGAAGAATTGGAAGATACACTAAATTCTATTAATAAAATTACAACAGACACTATTCATAATGAAGAAGTAAAAGAAACAAGAGAATCTAGATTAGTTAAAGAAGAACCAAAAGTAACTGAAAAGAAAAAACCAAGACTAGAAGAACTATTAACTAAAATAGAAGATGCAACAGATGAATTGGATAAAACACTCCCAATTGGAGTATTAGAAGATAGAGTTAAATTAGAAAACTTCGATGATGAAGACGAAGAAGTTAGTGATAAAACAATAACGGACACTACTTTAGAACATGACTTATTTAATTTAATAGATTCTATGTATGATGATAAGGAGGACTAAAATATGAACGAAACATTATTAATGGTAATTTATTTATTACTAATAGCATTAATTATAATAGCAATAATTATTGGGCTTAAATTTATTCAAACACTAAATAAGGTTAACATTTTAGTGGATGATGTATCTGAAAAAGTTAAAGCATTTAACAAATTATTCGAGGTGATTAATTTCGCTAATGAAAGAATGTCAATGATATCAGAAGTTGCAATAAGTTTTTTAACTTCTGGATTTAAAAAGATTTTCAAGCCAAAAAAATCTTCAAAGAAAATAAATAAGGAGGATGAAGAAAATGAGTAAAAAAGGCGGAGTAGGAAAATTTATCGGAGGGTTAGCTATTGGAGCAGGTTTAGGATTATTATTCTCACCTGACACTGGCGAAAATAATAGAAAAGTATTAGCTAAAAAAATAGACGAATTACTAAAGAAATTAAAGGAAGTTGACTTAGAAGAAGTAAAAGATGAACTTCTATATAGAGCAGAAACATTACAAGCAGAATTAGCTAATTTAGATGAAGAAACTGCAAAAGAAATAGTTCTTGAGAAAGCAGAAGTAATCAAAGAAAAAGCAGAAGAACTATATAGATATGCAATCGAAAAAGGAACACCAGTAGTAGAAAAAGCAGCTGATGAAGTAAGAAAACAAGCTATTAAAGTATGTAAAGAAGCTCAAAAAAAATTAGAACAAAAAGATAAATAAGAATTGCTATTAAGCAATTTTTTCTTTTACCATAATTGACAACATATAATAAAAGTGCTAAAATCAACTCATAAATGTTGAAGGAATATAAATGAATCCCTGATTAGAGTGAGTTTAGGATAGTGAAAACTAAATATAAATATTTGTTTATTCCTACCTTCATATACAGGTAATTAAAAGTTTACCCGGGGTAGAAACCGTTATCAAAATAAAGTTAACTAAAGGATGGTACCGTGCTAATGCACTCCTTAATACCATTCTTTTTATTTAGGAGGAAAATATGAAAAATGAGAAAATAACATTAAGAAGTGTAGACTTTGCTAAATGGTACACTGATGTAGTAAAAGCAGCAAAACTAGCAGATTACTCCAGCGTTAAAGGATGCGTTATTTTAGAACCGAATGGATATGCAATTTGGGAAAGTATTCAAAAAAATATGGATAAAATGTTTAAAGAAACAGGACATCAAAATGTAAGTTTACCTGTATTTATTCCAGAAAATTTATTAAAAAAAGAAGGAGAACTAGTAAGTGGATTTGCGCCAGAAGTAGCTTGGATTACTGAAGGCGGAAATAACAAATTAGAAGAAAGATTAGCATTTCGTCCAACAAGTGAATCGTTATTTTGTGATTACTATAGTAAATCTGTTAAATCATATAGAGATTTACCAAAATTATATAATCAATGGTGTAATGTAGTAAGATGGGAAAAAGAAACAAGACCATTTTTAAGAAGTAGAGAATTTTTATGGCAAGAAGGACACACAGTACATTCTACAAAAGAAGAAGCAGAAGCAGAAACATTAAGAATGTTAAATGTATATAAAGAATTCTTTGAAAAATATTTAGCTATACCAGTTTTAACAGGAAGAAAAACAGAAAAAGAAAAATTTGCTGGAGCAGAATATACAATGACAATAGAAGCTTTAATGCAAAACGGAGTTTGCCTTCAATCTGGAACTAGTCACTATTTTGGGCAAAAATTTTCTAAAGCATACGATGTTAAATTTATAAATAAAAATAACGAATTTGAATATTGTTATCAAACATCATGGGGTGCTTCAACTAGAATGATAGGAGCACTTATAATGACACATTCAGACGATCAAGGACTTGTTTTACCACCTAAAATTGCGCCAAGACAAGTATGCATTATTCCAATCAAAAATGATGAAAAATTACTATCTCTAGCATTTAAAATAAGAGAAAATTTAATAGCAAAAGATATAACTGCTTATGTAGATGAAAGCGATAAAAGTGCTGGATTTAAATTTGCAGAAGCTGAGGTTAATGGTATCCCTCTTAGAATAGAAATTGGTTATAAAGATTTAGAAAATAATAGTGTTACAATAGTAAGAAGAGATACAAATGAAAAAGAGAGCGTTAAACTAAATGATGTAACAAATAAAGTAATTCAAACCTTAGAAGATATTCAAAATAATCTATATAATAAAGCTCTAAAAAATATGAAAGAAAAAACATACGATGCTAAAACATTAGACGAAGTTAAAGAAATAATGGAGAATCATCCAGGATTTGTAAACGCACATTGGTGTGGTAAAGAAGAATGTGAACTTAAGATGAAAGAAATTAAGGGAACTAAATCAAGATGTATAGTTGAAACTAAAGATTATGAAGATGAAAAATGTGTTGTATGTGGGGAAAAAGCAAAACATAAAGTAGTTTGGGGAATTCAATATTAATTCACATTGAGTTCATAAAATTAACACATAAGAATTCTATAATTAAATTGTTAGAAAGGAAAGGTGATGTGTTAATAATATAAAATATTACTTACATGTTTTTATAATTTAAATACGACTATTCTAAGGCGCCCTAAAAAGGGCGTTTTTATTGACTCTTGGTACATATATGCTATAATACAAGTAAATAAAGCGAAATATAATATTATTAGAAAGGAACAAAAAATGATATTAAAAAAAGAAAATGATAATGAGCAAAACTTTAATGATTTTACAAGTAAACTTCCATATTTAGGAAAAGAAGGGAAAATATTATTAGAAGAAATAATTGACACTAAAGAACCATTTAGTATATTTATAGAAGCAAATATTATAGATACTTTTTATACAAAATTAACTCATTCAATATATGCAAACTATAATAGATTGACAAAAGGTAATTCACATATAGTTCCACTTCAAATTTGGGGAAGAAAATCAACTATAATACAGGATAGAAATAGAATAGAAATTTATCCGGAAGATCACACTTCAATTAAATTTTCTGAAATAATATCAAAATCATATGATGAATATGAAAAATATTATGATTTAGAGTATCAAATGGGATACTTTTTAAGACTAAATATTGTAACAGAAAACAAAAGTGAAAAAAGAATAGTACACAGAATATATTATGGTATTGATGGTATAAAAACATTGAGCCTAGTTTTAGATACAAATGAAATTCCATCTCTAAAAGAAATACCAGAAAGTAATTTAACAACATTATTTGATATATCTAATGAACTAAAAAGTAAAGGAATAAATCTAAATATAGAAGAATCTACATTCAAAAACTTTGAAGAAGCCATAGAATATACAAAAGAATATGATAAAAAAATATTATCATCAAAAGTAAAAAAATTAAATAAATTCAAAAAATAAATGAAAAATTTTAAAAAATGTCAAAAATTAAATGATAATTAGTTGACAAATATGTGTTAATAATATATAATCTAACTTGTTGAAAAAGAAAGAAAGAGCTCCACTCTTCACCAGATGTAAAGGTACATTGGTATAAAAGCTTATTTATAATTTAATATTAAATATGTTTTTAAAGTGGACTCAGGTTCACTTTTTTAAATGTAAATATGGAGGTGTTAGCAATAGCTAAGCAAGGTAATGATGTTCTAATTAATGAACAAATAACTATTCCTGAGGTTATGGTAATCGGACCTAATGGAGAAAAAATGGGCATCAAAAAAATAAATGATGCTTTAACACTATCTAAATATGCTGGTTTAGATTTAGTATTACTAAATGCAGATCCTAAAAATCCAGTGTGTAAGATAATTGATTATAACAAATATCGTTATGAAAAGCAAAAACAAGTAAAAGAGGCAAAAAAAAGACAAAGGGAACAAAATCTTGAAACTAAAGAATATAGACTTAGTGTAACAATTGATGTTGGAGATTTTGAAACAAAATTAAGAAATGCAAAAGCTTACTTGGAAAAAGGCCATAAAATAAAGGTTGCTGTTAGATTTAAGGGAAGACAACTTGCTCATCCAGAATTAGGTAAAGATGTTATTATGAGATTTGCTGAAAGACTTTCAGATGTATCTGATATTGAAACTATGCCTAAAATGGAGGGTAGAAGTATGCAACTATTCTTAACACCAAAAAAATAGAAATATAGAAGTATAAAAGAAAGGAAGATGTAATTATGCCAAAAATGAAATCACATGGTGGAATTAGTAAAAAAATAAAGGTTAGAAACTCAGGCTCAACAAAAATCGGACATGTAGGTGCTAATCACAATAGTGGAAAGAAGGCTACTGACTTCAATAGAAAAGCAAGAAAGGGTTCTGTATTAAGCACTGGAGATGCTAAAAGATACAAAGGACTAGTTAAATAAGGGGGAAGTATAAATGACAAGAGTTAAAGGTGGAACTGTTTCTAAAAACAGAAGAAGAAAAGTATTAAAAAGAGCTAAAGGTTATTTTGGAAGCAAACATAGATTATATAAGACTGCTCAAGAACAATTATTCCATAGTGGAGCATATAGCTTCAATGATAGAAAGAAAAGAGCAAATGACTTTAGAAAATTATGGATTACAAGAATCAATGCTGCTTGTAGAGCAAATGATATCGTTTATTCAAAATTCATTAATGGTCTTAAAAAAGCAAATATAGATATCAATAGAAAAATGCTTAGCGAATTAGCTATTTTTGCTCCAGAAGAATTTACAAAATTAGTTAAACTATCTAAAGATGCTTTAGAAGGAAAAACAACAACTGTTGCTGAAAAAGTAGAAAAGAAAGTTGAAAAGGCTGTAGAAGCAGCTAAAGATTATGCTAAATTAACAGTTGCTGAATTAAAAGCAGAATGTGAAAAAGCTGGAATTGAAATTACTTCTGCTATGAAAAAAAGTGATTTAATTAATGCTTTAAAGAAATAATTATTAAAGACTCAGAAATGAGTTTTTTAATTTACAATAAAATTGTATCTTCATTAAATTTATATTGTATTTTAATAAGTTATTGTCTATAATAGTCGTGAAAAAAGAAAAGGTGACAAAAATGATTGATCCATTTTTATATAATGTTCCACACATTGACATTCATGGGTATGATAGATATGGAGCTATGGCTATAGTAAATAACTTCATAGATAATAATTTAAAATTAGATATAAAAAAGATAGTAGTTGTACATGGAAAAGGTACAGGAGTATTAAAACATGCAACACTTGAATATCTAAAGCATGACAAAAGAGTATTAGATTATAAAATAAATAATTATAATGATGGAGAAACAATAGTATATTTAAAATAGGGAGGAATTCTATGCAACAATATTTTGCTTCGCATAAGAAAGATAATACATTATACTTGCATATAGAAGATTTAAATCATATAAAAAATGTAATGAGAATGAAAGAAAACGATAAAATCATTGTTGTATATGATGATAAAAGTTATATTTGTTCATTAAATCATGAATTAACTAATGCTGATATAATTGAAGTATTTAAAGAAACTAAAATTGAAACGGAATTTATTGTTCATGTGCCACTTTTAAATGAAGAAAAAATGAGTTTTATATTCCAGCATGGAACAGAATTAGGAGTAACAGAATTTATAGTAGTAGAATATCAGCATTGCAAATATAAACTACCTCAAAAAGACTATCAAAAGAAACTTACTAGGTGGAATAAAATTATAAAAGAAGCGGCAGAACAATCATATAGAATTCATAAACCTAAACTAGAAAAAATCATAAATTCTAAAAATATTGAAAGTATAGGAAATGTAAATATAATGTGTTCACTTGACAAAATTGATGTCAAAAGTATATGTCAAGTATTAACAAGAGAAAACTGCAATGATAAAATTAATATAGTATTTGGTCCAGAAGGAGGGCTAAGTACTATTGAAGAACAATTATTAGTGGAAAAGGGTTACATCAAAACCTCTCTTGGAAATGATGTTTTAAGAACAGAAACTGTTCCTTTAATGATAGCTTCAATACTAAAATATTTGAAGGAAAGTGATAATAATGAGTAATAGTAATATAGATGATTTTTTAAGTGCATTTTTGACAAGCGATTATTTTTTAGTGTTTTTAGTAATAGTGTTAATAATACTAGTTGTACTAATAATTGCATTAATGAAATCAAGGGAAGAATACAAAGATGCATTGGAGTCAAAAAATAATGTTGAATATCTAGATAAAGCAACTGAAAATACTATTCCAACAAAGACAGAAGAACATAATGATGTATTAGAAGAATTAGAATCACTAAAAGCAACAAGTAAAGAAGAATTGTTTGATGAAAATAAACCATTAATAAAGCAAATAGATATACCAAATATCAAAACATATGACGATGTCATTGAAGACTATGAAAATAGTGAAGAAGAAAATGCTGTTATATCAGCAGAAGAACTAGAAAAAAGAACAAGAGAAAGAATGGAAACACTAGGTCTATCTGATAATCAAGCAGCTATTCAAAGATATGAAGAAGATCAAGAAAAGAAAGCAATTATTAGTTATGAACAACTATTAAAAAATGCTTCAAATATAACTCTTTCATATAAAAATGAATCAGCAAGTAAAGGTGCACCAAAAATTAATAAAATCGAGATTAATCAAAAAGAAATTAGCGCACCACAAAATTATTTGGAGGAGGAAGAATTTTTAAAAATACTTAAAGAATTCAGGGTGTCATTATAATGAAAACATTTTATATAAAAACTCTCGGCTGTAAAGTTAATTCTTACGAAAGTGAATTCGTAAGAAATTTGCTTTTAAACGAGAATTATCAAGAAGTAGAAGAAAATGCAGATATTTGCATAGTAAATACATGTACTGTTACAAATACAGCAGATAATAAAAGTAAACAAGTAATTAATAATATTAAAAAAAATAATCCTAATGCATTAGTAATAGCGATGGGATGTTTTTGTCAATTTAGAAATGAAAATATTGGAGAATTAATAAATGCAGATATTATTATAGGTAATAAAAATAAATCAAAAATATTAAAGTATTTAAAAACATATGAACAAAATCATGAAAGAATAATAGATTTTGAAGATATGAGTAAAGCAGATTTTGAAGATATGGAAATAAAAAAATATTCACATCATCATAGAGCATTTATCAAAATTGAAGATGGATGTAATAATTTTTGCACTTATTGTATTATTCCATATGTCAGAGGTAGAGTTAGAAGTAAAGAATTTAATAAATGTATTATGGAAGTAAATGATTTAACTTTATCAGGACATAAAGAAATTGTTTTATCAGGAATACACACTGGTCAATATAATTCTAATGGTTTAAGATTATCTGATTTAATAAATGAAATGTCAAAAAACAATTTAATAAAAAGAATAAGACTTTCATCAGTGGAAATAGTAGAATTAGATGATAAAATGATGGATATAATTAAAAATAATAAAACATTTGTATCTCATTTACACATACCACTTCAAGCAGGAAACAATCATATATTAAAACTAATGAATAGAAGATATGATACAACTTATTTCAAAGAAATGGTTGACAAAATAAGAAATCTAAGAGAAGGCATTTCATTATCTACGGATGTTATTGTTGGATTTCCAGGAGAAACAGAAGAAGACTTCGATGATACTTTAAAATTTTGTAAAGAAATTGGTTTTTCAAAAATACATGTTTTCCCATATTCAGATAGAAATGGAACTGTAGCTTCAAGAATGAAAGATAAAATTCCAGGTAACATAAAAAAAGAAAGAGTTAGAAAATTAATAGATTTATCAAATGAACTCGAAAAAGAATATTTCAAAAAATTCATTGGAAAAACAGTAGAAGTACTAATTGAAGAACAAAAAGAAGATGGATTTTATCATGGATTTACAAGCAATTATATTCCAATAAAATTAAAAGGAAACTATAAATTAAATGAACTATATAATATAGAATTAAAAAAAGAAAACATTAACTTTGATATGAAATAGAATAATTTATCACAATCTATATTTTAAAAGATTCCTAAAATAAAGGAATTTTTTATTTTGCATTTATTATATGATTATTAATGCAAAATAATATTGAAATAAAAAACATCATATAATTAAAAAAATAATTTAAAAAATAATTTTAATCAAAAAACTTTTTTATTTCACTTTAATATGCTATAATTTTTAAAGAAAGTAGGATAAAAAATATGGATAATTTATTAGAACAAGTAGATGAATATATAAGAAAAAATGGTATTCCTTTTAGAAGTGTTTATGTCAATTCGAAATATTTTCCAGAATATTTTAATGAGACAATAAGTAGAGAAATAAGAAAAATATCAACTAATGATTGTATAATTGACAAAGAATATATGATTACATATGATGATAATGATAATATATGTTTAATAGCTTCTACAGTAAATAATAAACATAAAAATGCTATTAAAACAAGGCTATTACTATCAAACGATATAAAAAATATTAAAATATCATTTCCATGCACAAAAATGTATTGGGATAAGGCTTTTAGAAGAGCATGTTCTGATAAATATTTAGAAAATGAAAGAAAAGAAATTGAAAGAATATTAAAAACAACTATGCCCAATATAACTGACGGCAAATCATTAGAAATTGTTGGTAGATATATGGATGTATTAGTTAAGCGAACAGCAAAAGAATTAAAAGAAAGAGATACGTCTTTTTCAAAAGAGTTAAATGCCAAAAAAGAGTTTAATGATACATTTTCTAAAATTACTAATTATATTGATTATTTAAATAAGGAATTCATAGAAAGTACAAAATTAGATACAATAACATATACGCCTGCCGAACCAGATAAAATTGGTGGAGAAACAAGAAATTATGCTTTGAGTGGTGTTGGTTCAGAAGAAAGAAAAAACTTTATATTAAGTGTTGAAGAAAGAAAAGACGTGTTAGAAAAAATCAGGCCAATGTATGCATGTTTAGCACAAAGAAGTGATACAAATGAAGCAGGAGCTTTATGCTATCTTTATAGTTACGGTAATGGATATTATAAAATGATTTTAGAACCATATAGTGGAGAAGGTTATACAAAAGTAATTGCAATACATTGTGAAAAAGAAATGAGTAAAGAATTATTTAATGAATTATCAACTAAATATTTAGAATATTCAAATATGGAAACAATGGAAGCACAAAACATTGTAAGACTTGGACATACAACTATAGATACATATAATGCAGCAATT
The DNA here is from genome assembly GCA_964490375.1 of uncultured Clostridium sp. Classification (GTDB taxonomy): domain Bacteria; phylum Bacillota_I; class Bacilli_A; order RF39; family UBA660; genus CAG-1000. Next base: position 2,212 of record CAZBAZ010000003.1, on the reverse strand, counting down.
GGATATGCATTGACAGGAAATTCAAATTTGAAAATAAGTCCATATACAAAAAGTAATTTAGACAATATGCAAGTTAGTGAAGAATATAGTTATGCATTATAATAAGGAGGAAATATGAGTTCAGCAGCAATAAGAGCAGCAATCGCAGCAGCACAAGCAAAAAAAGAAGCCGCAGAAGAAAAAAAGAGAAAAGATGAAAAAGAATTGGAGAAATGCTATCAATTATTGCAAAGTTTAAGTACAATATCATCAAATTATACTGATTGTGTAGAAAACCTTTCGCAAGTAGTAGATAACATGAATGAAGGCTGTGTAATAGATGGAGTGGGAGTAGGAACTGATTCTATTAATGCAAGAAAAAATAAAATGTCTAACAATAAAGAAATAGTAGATAATACAAAAGTTAAAGTACAAAAAAGAATAGATGAGTTAACAGAAGAGATAGAACAACTTAAGCAAGAAATACAAAGCCTTACTGATTTAATAGCACGACTTTCAGTAGCACTTGCAGAAGCATTAGCAGCAGAGGCCGCCGCTGCAGCAGCCGCAGCCGCTGCTGCAGCTAAAAAAGGGAAGTGATTAATAATGGGAACATTTAAAATGGATTTGGCAAAATTATTTTCAGCACTTACAGCCTCTGAAAATGCAGATGAATCAGTAACTGGAACACAATCTGAAATTGATGAGTCTGTAAGTCTATCACAAGATGTTGAAGTAGATACAAGTGATTTTGTTGAAGTTGCCCCAGAAATGAAGGAAGAAATAGAATTCACAGCAACAATATCAGCAATTATAGAAGAAATAATAGCGGATGGGGTTACAAACGAAGAAGAATTATTGGATGTACTTAATACACATGGAGTTGAAACTTTTGCCGAAACTTTATCTGCACTTCTAAAAAAGGGATACCTAGATAGTGGAAAATTAAATAGTATAATATTGCCTAATATGGTAAGAAATGGCAATCTATCAGTTGAAAATTTAGGGAAAGTAATAAGTTCCATGTATGAAAGTGGAACAATGAAAAATGAAGATATTGGTATAATATTATTTGAATTAAAAAGAACCAATATGATGTATGTTGTTGACAGTGATGGCTTTGAAGATTATAAGGCACAATTAAACAATTTATATGGCTATGAGTTTGATTATGTAACACTTGATTCCTCTCTCATCGAACGTGACACAGTAGTTGAGCATAATAAAGGAAATATTGCATTTAAAATAAAAAGCAATTATACATTTGATTTAAATGATTTAAATACAATACTAAAACCAATGTATGATTCTGGGCAACTTAGTACATCTGATTTATCAGTAATAACTTCACCACTACAAGTGTTTAATCAACCTACAAGTAACCTAGACATATATGATAATCCAGATTATAACAAGTATGTAAGAAACTATAATGAAGTTGAAGGATTTAAACTAACATATGGAAATAGTTCTTATGAAGTTTGCGATAAGGATAGAGAACTAATTAAAGGAGTAGATGGTTACACTCGACTTGTTACAGGAAATGAAGAGTTTGATAATGCTTTGGCTGATGTGTGGGTATCTGATTTTGTAGTAGCTGTTCATACTAAAGAAGTAGGATCAAATAAAAATAATCTCGATGAGGCATTATCTTTAGGAACACTATTAGTTAACAGAACAGAGTCAGAGAGATGGGCATATAAGGGCGAAGAAAATCAAAAAAGCATTGTATTCCAATTATGCGAAAAAAACCAATATGAACCAGTTGGTAATAAATTATATTTACAATACACTAATGGAAAAACATTTAGTGCAGTTGAAACTGGTATAAAAGATTCAATGAATGGAATAAGAAATAATGATTATTTATTTTTTAATGGAAGTAGTCCTACTAATACTATTACGACGTGTGGAAATTACATCTATGACCGCGATACGAATTTAAATGCAGGCACTCCTTATGAGAGAACTACAGAAACGGGACTAGTGGAACCAGGTACAAAATTTGCACAATCAATCACAGCATCAGACATTTATGCTGCAAAGGGAGTAGGCAATTCGCAAAGCTTACCAAATGAAACGCAAGAGCCAAATAGTCCAGAAGTGCCTACAGAAACAGAAAAACCTGAGGAAACTCCAACGCCGAGTGCAACTCCAACACCGAGTGCAACTCCAACGCCGAGTGCAACTCCAACACCGAGTGCAACTCCAACACCGAGTGCAACTCCAACAC
>CAZBAZ010000002.1:71555-72788 GCA_964490375.1 uncultured Clostridium sp. | reverse complement strand
GATTATACGTGTGAAGAAATATCAAATCCTGAGTATAGCGATGATGATGAAGTAATAGATACATTTGATATGGATATAGATTCATTAAAAGAAAATCTAGATTTTGATATAAATACTGTCATACTATATGCTGTATATGCAATTATAAAGAGTGACACTTCAGATAAATTCAAAAAAATAGATGGTTATATAAAAAATAAACATATAGATATAAGAGATTGTCAAAATCTAGGAATAGAAGAAGTTTCTGATTTAGATGCGATTTATGATGAATGGTTAAAATATAAAAATAAATAAAGGTGATAAAAGGATGGATGAAAGAATAGAAGAATTAACACTACTTTTAATGTATTTAACTTCATGGGATGAAGAGAGTTTGTTTTATGATGAAAATGATAATTTAGATAAAGGAGTAACAAAAAATGCATGGAAAGGTTATTCATTTGATGCTATTAATAAATTAACTGAAAATGGATATTTGTACCCAACAAAATATAAAAATAAGTCTGTTACATTAACAAAAGAAGGCGAAAAGTTAGCTGAATCATTAATGGAAAAATATATTAAATAAAATATATAGAAAGTTGGAAAAATGGAATTATTATTTGAGAAAATGTTTGAAAACAAATCTCCAAGTGAGATATCTACTATGTTAGTTAACTTGAATAAATTTAGGTTAAATAGTAAAGAACACATAAAAAAATACAATAGATTAAGAAAATTACATAGTGAAATTATTGATAGTATGGAAAATTATATTATAGATGGAAAATATAATATAAATGATAACTATAATTCTATTTATAATGATATTGATAAGGAAATAACAGAATTAGATTTTGATTTAGATTCGAATGATGTTGATGATAGGACTATACTGAATGATTTGTTTATGTATAAAAATCATCCAAAATTAACATCAATAACTGAAATTTATTTGCAGAAAAATAAGTTTAGAAATGCCGAAAAAGTAAAAATGTTAAATAGTATGAAAAACTCATATGTAGGATTATTTAAAGTTATTGATGTTGATATGAATAATGGTTATATAACTTATGAAGATGTATTTACAAATAGGAAATTTAAAGTTATTGATATTGCTATGAGTAGCACTTTAAAAATTGATAAAAAAAGAATGATATATTTTTATAACAGAATAATAACTTTTGATGATATATCATTCGGAACTGGAATTCATTGTATGATGACTTCTGAACACAAATTATTACAAGA
>CAZBAZ010000002.1:0-71455 GCA_964490375.1 uncultured Clostridium sp. | reverse complement strand
GTTGATGAAAATATTCAATTAGTTGATTTATGTGAATTTGTAATAGTTTCTATGAATGGGGAAAAAATACCTATTTATGAATTTGAATGCGATAAAAAAGTATATTATCCATATGAAATTGAAGAAACTAAAAATGAAAAAAGTATGTTGGGGTTAACTTTAAAAGATTTGAAGTTTAAAAAAAGAACCACTTTTGGTATTGATTATAATTTTGATAATAGTTACTATTTTAATTTAATTGTAGATAAATAAGTTCTAGAACCTTTAAATATTAAATATGTTGCTCCTATTAGTGATGGGTAAACATATCATTTTGTAGAAAAGGTGATATTTTGTGGAATCTTGCTAATAAATATGAAGTAAGTGTTAATGATATAAAAAAGTTAATAATTTTTCATCTAATACAATTAAAATTGTTTAAAGATTAATAATATAATAAGTGACAAATTAAGTATAGTACAGAAATTATTAATTCCTTAAATTATCAAAATATGATATTATATATTTATGAAAAGTAGTAAAAATAAGTTAGTAGAAATTATATTAGTTGCAATAATAATTGGTGCTTATTACTTATATGATAGTAATAAGTCTTTTGCCTTTAATAACGATAAAATAAGTAGTGTTTCTAGTATAAGTGAAATACCTGAATATGATGGTTCTGCATATGTTGTTATCAATAATAATGAACCTAATTTTGAAGATATATCTAAAAGTGGTGAATCTTTTGAGGTTTATAGTGAACTTGATTCTCTTGGTAGATGTGGAGAAGCTTATGCTAGTATTGGAAAAGATTTAATGCCTACAGAGTCTAGGGGAAGTATTGGAAGTGTTAAACCTACCGGATGGCATACTGTTAAATATGATAATATAGATGGAAAATATTTATATAATAGATGTCATTTAATTGGTTATCAACTTACTGGAGAAAATGCCAATAAAAATAATTTAATTACATGTACAAGATATATGAATACAGTTGGTATGTTAGAATTTGAAAATAAGGTTGCAAATTATATCAAATCTACAGGAAATCATGTTTTATATAGAGTTACACCAATTTTTAAAGATGATAATTTATTAGCTAGTGGGGTAACTATGGAAGCATATTCTTTGGAAGATAATGGTGAAGGAGTAAAATTTAATGTTTTTGTTTATAATGTTCAGCCTGGTATATCTATTGATTATAAAACTGGTGAAAGTAAACTTCAAAGTTAAATTTAACGTGTATTTAGGGTGGTAGTTGAAAATAATAATATAAACGGGTATAATATATTCGATGGTGATTTATATGGAAGTAAAAAAGAAAATTAAAAAAGCCATGTTTTCTCAAAGAATAAAAGGGATTTTAGAAAAGATTAAAAAATTTTATATTAAATATAAATATATAATAATGATGTGTTTACCATTTATATTAATGGATGTGTTTACTTTTTTATTCGGAAAGGACATTGACTTTGTAACTTTAGCATTTTATGCTCCAGTATTATTTAGTACAATATGGATAGGATTGTTTGTTGGATTATCAACAAGTTTTAAAGGAGTAATTAATAAAATATTGTATTTGCTTTTTAATGCTTTATTTTTAACCATGTTTTTGGTAAATAATGTGTATTATTCTATGACAAAGACCTTTTTTGATTTTAGTTTATTGGAATCTGCTAGTGAAGGTAAGTCATATATATTAGATACTTTAAAAAATTGTAATCCTTGGGTATATGTTTCAACTATTATTGTTATTATTACAATTGTATATGGTTATAAATATATTCCTAAAAATAAAAAGAACAATTATAAATATGCTGGTATTATAATTGCTGGATTTATTGTTTTACATTTAGTTATGCCTTTTTCATTAGGAAAAGCTAATAGTACATTAACATGGTCTAGTTGGAAAAATCCGAGAAATATATATATATCATTTAATGATAATAATAAAAGCATGAAAATAAGTGGTTTATATGAATATACTGTTAGAAATTTTTATATAACTTTTTTAAAAACAAAAGAAACAGAAAATGCTGAGGATGTAGCTTTTTTAGATGAAGCATTTAAAGAAAGCGATGAACACAAAAATAAATATACAGGTATATTTGAAGGAAAGAATGTAATTTTCTTACAAATGGAAGGTATGGATACATGGCTTGTATCTAAAGAAAATACTCCAACTATATATAAATTAATGAATAGTTCATATAATTTTACTAATCATTACTCTTATTATAATGGTGGAGGTTCGACATTTAATTCAGAATTTGCAGTTAATACTGGATTTATTACTCCTCTTTCATATACTAAAAATGCATATACATTTAATAAAAATAATTTTCCTTATTCTATGGCTCATTTATTTAAGAATTTGGGTTATTCTGTAAATGCATTTCATATGAATAATGGAGAATATTATTCAAGGACTGTTAACTATAAGAATTGGGGTTTTGATAATTATTATGGTCTAGCAGATATGTTTGATTATAAAAATAATGAAAATCAATTGGATAGAGAGTTAATTTTAAATGAAGAATTTAGTGATTTGATGTTTCCTGAAGAAGAAAATTTTGTAGATTATATTATTACATATAGTCCTCATTTACCTTTCACTAATACAAAAGGTGTATGTAAGCAATTATATGAAGAAGATATTCAAAAGGAAAAAGAAGAAATATCAAATAGTACTGGTCAATCTATAGATGAAATTGAGATTGAGTTTAGTCAAATGAGTGATGAAGAATGTGCTAAAAGACAAGCAAAAGAAACTGATTATATGATTGAATTATTGCTTCAAAAGATGGAAGAAAAAGGTGTATTAGATAATACTGTTATTGTTGCATTTACTGATCATTATTTATATACAATTGAAGATCAGAGTGTTTTAGATAAGTATAAAAATACATCTAATAATTTAATAAATAATACTCCATTCTTTATATGGTCAAGTGATACTAAAAAAACAAGTGTTAAGAAAGTTACTTCTCAATTAAATATACTACCAACAGTATTGAATTTATTTGGCATAAAATATAATGTTAATAATTATATTGGTGAAGATGCATTGGATCCTGACTATGAAGGAATAGTATTCTTTAGTGATTATTCTTGGTACGATGGTAATGTTTATGTAAGTGGAGCAGAAGTTACTAATAATAAAAAAATTGATTCTGAAGAATTAGATGAAAAAAATTATTTAGTAAGTTATTTAACTAAAAAGAATGATTTAGCTCTTAAATTTAATTATTTTAAAAATGTTAAGATAGAGAAAGATAATTCAAAAAGTGATAATGAAAAAGAAACTCAAAATTAATGAGTTTCTTTTATTTTTTGTTTTGTTCATTTGCAATATCATCTATAGTTATTTTACTTGTATGTGGAATAGGTTTCCATCCTACATCTTTAAATAATGCAATGTATGTTGTGTATCTTCCTACTATATCAAATATTGGCCATGTTAAACTCCATTTGATAATGTTTTTGATAGGCATTTTTTTGATTCTTTTTCTTTCCATAAATAGAACATAATAATAGATGCCGATTTTTTCAATATATGCTCCGATTCTATAAAATAATCTAGCCCAAATAAATATTAATAGTCCAACAAAGAATGCTTTTGTTCCAGCTGGTATCTCTATCATTGGATTAAACCAATGTCTTAATATTTTTGCAAGATATGTACCACCTGATAGAAGATTGGTTGATGATAATCCATGAGAATAACAATAACAAGCATGAAAGAATAAAGATACAGTTAGCCATCTAAAAATATTTATAACATTAGTTGGAAGAAGATGCATAAATGTATCATACATCATAAATCTTTGCTTAATTGATAATAATATTTTTTTCCACCATGGATATTTCTTTTTTTGTTGTTTTGTCCATTTAACTTTTACAAATTTTTCACCGAAGAATATATTTGCAAATAACTTAAGTCCTGATTCTTTAAAATTTATTAATAAACCTTTTGACCAACGTAATTTTTGATTATATGCAACTTTATAATTTGGAGTTTGTTCATCATAAAATTCTGCATCATTTTGATAGGAAATTCTATATCCTTGTGACACTGCATCTGCTGTGAAACCTCTATCTTCAGTTAATGAGGTATAATGCCATCCATTTTCAACTACTTCACTTGCAAATAAATATCCAGTTCCTTGAAGATTAGTTGCAAGTCTTAAAACACTTCTTGCTCTATGATTTTCACGAATTGATCTTAACCAGTGAACTCCAAAACATATTGTAATCCAATTTTCATCAATGTTTTTTATATTTCTGTATGAAGTAATAATTTTTTCTCCGGAATCAAATGCATCATTCATTTTAGAAATAAAATCTTTTTTTAATAAATTATCTGCATCAAATACAAAAAAACCTTCAAATGAATTTCTTTTGTAGTCTTCTTCAATTCTATCAAATAGAAATTCTAATGCATATCCTTTAGTTTTATGCTCACTATCAAATCTTTCATAACATATACATCCTTTATTTCTAACTATTTTTGCAGTTGAATCAGTACAGTTGTCTGCCACTACAAAGATAGTTAATAAGTCTTTTGGATAATCTTGCTTATGAATACTATCTATTAAATTACCAATTACTTTTTCTTCATTTCTTGCTGCTATAACTATTGCATATTTATGCTTCTTTTTTGCAGGTTTAAACTTTCTTGTAAAAAACATTCCTATTAAAAAATATATTTTTCTATAAAATACTGCATAAACTAATATAGCACCCAACAAAGCATTAAATTTTTTTAACCATGGATATAAACTACCTAAAAATGTAATAATATCACCTAAAATTTTAACCATAAAATATCAACCTCTAAAAAATCTCTTAAATTATATCATATTAAACTTTTAATGTAAATTTGATTACTTTACATTATCTATTGTTACATTACTATTATGTGGAATAGGTTTCCATGTAACTTTTTTAAATAAAGCTATATATGTAGTATATCTTCCTATAATATCAAATGTTGGCCATGTAAATATAAATAATAATTTGTTTTTGAAACTTATTTTTTTGATTCTTTTTCTTTCTACAACTAGAACATATATACCTATTAACATGTTACTTATATTTATTGATAATCTATAAATAATTCTATAGAAAACACAGAGTATGAAAGCTAAATACATCGCGTGAAATCCAGGACTTGCTGAAATATTAAAGTTAAAAATATTGCCAAGTAGTTTTGATAAATAGTTACTTCCATCAAAAATATATGTTGTTTCTAATCCATTAATATAAGTGTATGAACAATAAATTATTACTGTAAATATTAACCATCTCACTAAATTTATAAATGATATTGGTGTTAGTTGTGATAAGGTGTCAAATGATGCAAATCTATGTCTTATTGATTCAATTAATGATAGCAAATAGTCTTTTATAGTTTTGTTTTTCTTTTTTTCTATTTTTCTCCATTTTGTTTTAATAAAATGTTTTCCTAAAAATATATTTGCAAATAAATATGGACCAGTTTGTGCAAAGGCTTGCAAATGTCCTTTTGACCATCTAAGTCTTTGCCTCCATGCTATTTTTAAACTAGTAGGTTGTTCATCATAAAACTCTGCTTCATCTTGATATGTAATTTTATATCCTTGAGCTACTGCATCTGCTGTTAGCGCTCTATCTTCGGTTAATGAAGTGTAATGCCATCCATCTTTAATAACTTCATTTGAAAATAAAAAACCTGTTCCTTGAATATTTGTTGCGAGTCTTAAAACACTTCTTGCTCTATGATTTAGTCTTATTGACCTTATCCAATGAATTGCATATGTAGATGCTACCCAATTTTCATCAAAGTTTTTCGTATTTCTATATGACGTAATTATTTTTTCTCCTGAATCAAATGCATTATTCATTTTAGAAATAAAATCTTTTTTTAATAAATTATCAGCATCAAATATAAAATATCCTTCATAAGATTCTATTCCATAATCTTTTTTTATATTGTTGACCAAAAATTCTAATGCATATCCTTTAGTTTTATGTTCACTATCAAATCTTTCATAACATATGCATCCTTTGTCTCTTGCTATTTTTGCTGTTGAATCAGTACAATTGTCTGCTACTACAAAGATGGTTAATAAATCTTTTGGATAATCTTGTTTATGAATACTATCTATTAAATTACCAATTACTTTTTCTTCATTTCTTGCTGCTATCATAATTGCATATTTGTGTTTTTTCTTTGCTTGCTTAAATTTACGTGTAAAGAATATTCCAATCAAAAAATATATTGGTTTATGAAAAACTAATATTGCAAGAATTGTTGCTATTATTTCATTTATAGTGTTTCCTGTATTATAAAAACTAGCAATTTTATTTATTATAAAATTAAGTATTTCCATGGCTACCTCGTGAGTACATTATATCATAATATTATAGTAAAATCATTAATATAATTCTTTACATATACCAGGGTCTGGAGCATAAAAACAATGGCCTTTATATCTTCCTACATTTCTTTGATTAAACCATGTATTTTTGCATTCTGCATTTTTAGATGGAGAATAAAACCATAATGCATTCGTAGCTGGGTAATAGTATTCCCCTTTTAGTACTCTTTTTGCTAATTCTTTTTCTTTTGATGTTGCACTTCCACTATTATAAAGAGAACTATTGTATCCTACAAAGCCACCTTTACTTGATGAAACAACTTCTTTAATACTTCTTATATTTTTAAAGTCTAAACAATTTGCAATGGCTCTATTGACAATAACATTTCCTACCATTAACATTCCAAGATCTCCTTCAGCCAAAGCTTCTGCTCTCATTAATCTTGCACACATATCTAGTTCTTTAGTTGTATAATTAATTAACATATAATCACCTAGAATATTATATGTAATTGTGTAAATCTTTACATTATAATTTTACTTTAGCACTTCTCTATAATATAATATTTATAAGGAGAATATGCTTATGAAGACATTAAAATATGGAAATGAAACTATAGTAATTGAAGATGAGAGTTCTGAAGGAAAAACAGGTATAGCAATTCATAATATTGATGATTTGGATGATACAGTAGTTATTAATACTAAAGAAATTAAAAATGCTTTAGAAGATACTATTACTGATTTAAAACTTGATTTGGAGGAAGAAAAAAATGAGTAATTTGCCTAATACAGGTATTTCTTTGGATTCTCCTAGAATTAGTGAAATGAATGATTTCTTAAATATGATACTAGCTATTTCTAAACAAAATAATACTATACTATCTACAGATGATGTATATTATTTATTATGTAGAACTAATATCAAAGAAAATGATCACGAAAAAAAACAATATATTGAAAATTTATTTTATACATGGATTGATAGATTTAAAGAAATTCGTAATATAAATGTTTTTAGAGCTGATAATTGGAGATATTTTTGTCAGTTTACAAATAAAATGGATTTAGTAGGTTTAGGTGGAAGTGATATCAAGATATATGTTCCTCTTGATTATGAACATTTGGCTAAAGGTGTTAATGAATTGTTTGATTTTATGATATCATTAGATATGGCACATGCTTCAAAGGTAGGAATGGATTTAAGAAATGATAATGTTGTAATTAGATTGCCATTAGAAGATACTAAAAATGCATATAGAATTATAGATTTTTGTAATAGTAATAAATATATAAAGACTGGCTTAAATAAAACAAATCCATTTGTTCCTAATTATAATGGAATAGGTCTTATGTATGAGGAAGGATTTTCATATAATCATGAAATTGCTGAAGGAATAGCAAAGTTCATTAATAAAAATTTGCATAAGAGTAGTGTTAATGTTGGTGATTTTAATAGAGAATTTGATTCTTTATTTAAGAATAATGAATATTATAGTAGTATAAAATCTGCATATTCAGAAGCTATTGGATTCACTAAAGGTCAATTTGAAAAACCTAGTAATGATTTTAAAGTTGGATTTCAATTGACACCTGAACAAAAGGAAGAAATATTTATAAAAACTGCAACTGCTACTTATGATAAATATGGTATTGAGCAAGTTAATTGTGCTATTTTTAAGGCGATAAATAGTGGTGACTATAATTTTTTTACATCCGGTGGTAAAGATTTGAGAAAGCAACTTAAAGATAATGTTTCTAGTAAAGAAATGTTTAATATGATTTATAATATTGTTTCAAAAAAGTTTGGTGATGCAAGTAAAATTGATTTAGTAACGATGGTGGAAAGGTTTACGTCTATTTCATTTGGAAATACTTTGAGTACTAGTTTGGATGCTATATGTAATGCTACTCTTCAAAAATATGGTCCTGAACAATTAAAAGTTGCGTTAAGTGATTTTTATTATTTTGGTGGTACAATGAGATTTACAAGGCATTCTTCAAATCCTAATGACTCTACAAATTATCGTGAGATGTTAAGTAATTTTGATAAATTTTCTATTATTAGTACAATTAAAACTAATCTTCAAATTGCAGGCGTTAATATTGAGCGTATGAATGAAGAGGAACTTATAGAATATTATGCTAATTATTTGTCTAATATTAATAGTTTAAGTAATGATAAAAATGGTCCAAGAAAATAAAATTTCTTGGATTTTTTCTATTTTTGGTTGATAAACCCTAAAACCTATAGTATAATTGTTTTTGTGCTAGGGGTATGGTGTCAGTGGTAGCATGCCGGTCTCCAAAACCGTTGGGGAGGGTTCGAGTCCTTCTACCCCTGCCATATGTAAATTTACTTCATGAATATGGAGTTGTTATATAAAACGCAAAAGATTTTAATCTATTTGTTTTTTTTTGTCTAAAAATGTGTATATTTGAATTAAATTGACTATTTTATTATTTAAAGTATTATTTTATATGTTATTATTAAGATAGGGAATAGATTAGAAAATGGAGATGTAAGATAATGTTAGATGATAAAAAAGATAAGAATATTGAATGCACTAATTATGATGAAAATCAAGATAATTCAAATTCAAAATATACTATTAGTAGTAAAAATGTATCTTTAAGTGTATTACCAAGTGCAAATAATGAAACAGATAATGCAATAACTATTAAGTCAGAAATTTTGAAAAATAAAAAAGTTATTAGTATTGTTATATTTACTATTTTATTAGTTCTAATTGGATTAGTTAATTTTGAATATAATTCGTCTCCATTTCCATATTGGATTAGTTTAGTTTTTTTTATTGCTGGCTTGTGTGCCGGATTGTTTGAGGAATTGTCTGATTCTTTTGGTTTTGTTTTTTTGTTAGGTCATGGAGGTATGGGCATTATTATGATGTTTCTATTCCAAATAACTTATATTTTAATTAATCCAATTGTAAGTGATTTAGGTTCGAAGATTTATTTTTGGATTAGTATTTCTATTATTTTAGTAATTATAGGTTTTATATTGGCTATTATATATAATAAAAATTCATGTGCAAAAAGTAGTATGTATTTTTTATATAGTATATTGATATGTTTTCTACTTTCTATTTCTATTATAGAATTTATTCCTTTAATTTATAATTTTTCTTAGAAGTTAATTATGAAAAAAATGATATTAAGTATTTAAGTAACTTTGTTGATATTGCTCAAAATAATATAGAAAATTTTATTCAGTGTCCTTTAATTTTTCTTTTAATCTTTAATATTTTGTGGTATAATATGCATGAATTTTGAGGGGGTGTTAGTTATGAATAATTCTTTTTCTATTACTTTTCCATATCCAATTGGTACTTTTTTAATTAAATGTGAAAATAATCAAAATCATGTTGATCAAATATACAAATATGTTGTACGTAAAAATGGAATTAGTGTTATTTTATTTTTAGATGCTCTTACTAAACCAGTAGTAAGTCGTGAAATAAGTATTGAAGAGTTAGAAGCTAATTGGGTTGTTTATGATAAACAATATATGAATAATGTTGCTTATAGAAGAAAATTAAAATAAAAATATTAAAGTTTGTCTTTAATATTTTATCTATATTTATTAGGAACTTTGTATGAGTTCCTTTTTACATTTTATCTACAAAATAATCAAGTAATTTAATTGTGTTTTTATCCATTAATGCTTCTGGATGCCATTGTAAGCCCATTATAAATTTTTTGTTTGGATATTCAACACTTTCTAATATATTATCTTCACTTATTGAAGAAATTATTAAATCTTTTAATTCATTATTTATGTATGTATGATGTACACTATTAACAGTAATTTCTTCTTTTTTTAGAACACTTTTTAATAGTGTATTTTCTTTTATTTTGATTTTGTGTGCTTTTTTGATATTTGGTTTATAATGATTATCATTAGGAAGAACTATGGTCATGTCATATCTTTCCCTTTTTTTTGAGAACATGCTACACATTATTTGAAAACCTAGGCAAATACCTAATAATGGTTTATCATTTTTTATTGCATAGTTTATAACATATTCATCTAAATTTTGATGATATATACCTCCTGGAATTATAAAGCCATCACATTTTTTTAAAACACAATTTAGTTTGGCATTATCTAATTTGTCATCACCTCTAGTTATTTCAGTGTATTTTCTTTCATCTGTTGGCATAATTCCAATTATTGTTACATTATTATATTTACTAAAAGCGGTTCTTATTTTTTCATAAAATTGAAGTATACTTTGATTATCTTTATTCCAATATGATCTAGCTACTATTCCAATTATTTTCATGTCTTTTTCTCTTAAATATTCTTTTATTTGATTTGTAGCTCTAAATCTGTGTGATACACTGTTTTTTTCTTCACTAGTAGCACTTCCAAATGTTTTATTTAAATCATCTGATAAAAATATGCAATCATAGCCAAAAGATGTATCGCCAACTTCATGGTCAATAATCTTACCATAAGTTTTTCCTTCTACGTGTTCATATGTTCCATCTATGTGATAAAGTACCATTGTACAATTAAAATATGCTTTTTTATTTTTACCTTTTAAATCTTCTATTAATTTATCTCTATTTGCTTTGTCATTATGATTTTCTTTATATCTTGCACTAAAAATGCCAGGTTTTCCATTTAATGCTTCACAGCAAATGCCACTATCATCTGATAATACATCATAATTTAATCCTTTTTCTTTTAAAAACTCACTTATTGTTTTTGCTTTAATTAGTGCATTTTCTAAAAAAGTATTTCCATCTTCAACTATTTCTTCATTAAATCCAATTTGTTTCATAGAAATAATTTCTTGATCTTTTAATATTTGACTTATTTCCATTATTTTATGTTTATTATTTGAAGCTAATACTATTTTCTTCATGTAAATCACCAAAGAACATTATACATTAATTTATGTAAAATAAAAAGTGTTTAATATGTTTCTATACATTTAATGTTGTGGTAAAATATTTGTTGTGATACTTATGAAAATGATTAAATGGGAATATAGTAAAAAGTTAAAAGATATAAAGGCAATTGATAAGTTTGAAAAAAAATATTCTATAAGATTTCCATTATTTTTGAAGAAAATAATGATTGAAAATAATGGTGGTTTTCCAACTCCGTATATGTGTACTTTATATGATGGAGAAGAAAATGACTTTAACAAATTATTATCTTTTAATGTAGAAGATGATGACAGTATTTTTGATGTGGCTGATTATTTTATACCTAAAGGTTATATACCATTTGGTTGTGATTCTTATAATGGTTATTATTGTTTACATGAAAATTATGTGATTTATATTAATATTTTGAATGATGATATTAATTTAAATGATGAATATATTCTGGCTGAAAGTATAGAAGAATTTTTTAATAATTTACATTAATGCTGATATGTGGTATAATATGTTCACTTTTTAAGGGAATAAAAATGGGGGATTTATGGAAGAAATATTTGATGTTAATAGTTCTAATGAAAATTTAGATAATATTTTATCTAATCATATTTACAATTATTTGAGTAATAATTCTATAATTCCAATTGGAGTATTAACACATATTTTTAAACTTGCTCAAGATGGATTTAAAGATAATTTATTTACTAATTTTTATGGTTTAATAAAGGAATATAAAAATATGCTTGAGGTTGCATTACAAAATGATGAAAATGAAGAGTGGACTCAAAATTATGTTAAAACTTTATTAAAGATAATAAATAGTTATATTGAAGAAACTAATTATGAAACTAAATTGTTAAATGAATTGTCTAAGTTTAATAATAAAAATTTAAATATTAAAGATTTAGAATATTTGGGATTTATGATTAATTATAGTTTGACAACTATTCCACAAGAGTATTTAATTTTATATTTAAAAAATGTTATTTATTATCATAGAGATATGTCAATTAATTTAGCTAGAAAAATAATTATTGATTTTGTTAATAATTATGCAGTTAAGAATAATACTAGATGTAATGTTGCATTTAAAAATAGAAATGATATATGTGGTTATTACCGAGAACATGTTATTTGTGTAGCTATAGATTTGGTCACTGATTTTAGTAATTGTCCTTATACTGAATCACATATGTTATTTAATACAATTTTTCATGAGTTTGAACATTTATTTCAAAATGAACAATTGTGTAGTCAAATATATCCTAAATATGATGAAATAATATTTTTTAAAGATTTTTTGCTTTCACGTACTAAAGCAAATTATTATAATGGTAATTATCCATATATACTATTTGAATTATATGCAAGAATTAATGCTGATAAAATTTGTAAGGAATTTATGGATTATTTAGGAGCATATTATGTCTCTTGTGAATATAATGCTAAAAGTGATTTTTCTAAACACAGTTCTAGGAATAGAGTTGTAGATGGTAAACTTAATGATATCGATGTTGTTTTTGATGAAAATATAAGTGAAATAATAAAATATACTAAAAGTTGTAGGAAAGTCTTTCCTTTTTTAAATCTTATTTATGATTCTTATGGAAAGAGAAGAACATCATATTGTTTATTTGAATATAGAAATGTATTAAAGAAAGCTTTGGCTTCTGGTGATGATAGAGAAGAAATATCTATGCTTGTTGAAGAAATAAATACTATATTAAATAATCAAATGTTATCTAGTGAGAATGCTCTTAAGGATAGTAAAGAATTAATTGAAAAATGTAATGGTGATGCTGAAATGATGGCATATGCTTTAAGACTTAGAGAACTATCTTCTTCAAAATCTAATTTTATTGAAACAATATCTAGAGTTTCAAATTATAAATCTTGTTTATCTAATGGTATTACTAGAAAATATGAAAGAAAATTAAATGATTCTACAAAATTAAGTTTATAATTGAATAAAAATGCTTTTTTGTTAATAGTTTAAGTGTACATTTTGTATACTTTTTTCTTGTCAATAAAGTGTACTTATAGTTCTAAGTAATGTATTTTATGATATACTTGTATTGGGAGATTTTATTATGAGAAAAATTATTAAGGGAGTTAATATTAACTATGAATTTTATGATAATGATTCTAAAATAAATTTAGTATATTTACATGGATGGGGTCAAAATATACAAATGATGATGCCCATAGCTAAACCTTTTATTAAAAAATATAATGTTCTTATAATAGATTTACCTGGTTTTGGAGATAGTGCTGAACCTAACGAAGTTTGGTCTATTGAAGATTATTCTGATATGGTTTATGAATTAGTAAAATCATTAAAGATGGATAATCCTATATTGATAGGGCATTCTTTTGGTGGGAAAATTTCATTAAGTTTTGCAACTAAATATAAAACGAGAAAATTAGTATTATTAGCGTGTCCATATAGAGTAGAAAATAAAGAGTTAACTACTAAACAAAAAATGTTCAAAGTATTAAAGAAAGTACCTGGTTTGAATAAACTAGAAAATACTATTAAAAAGTATGTTGGTTCTACTGATTATAGAAATGCTAGTGAAATGATGAGAAAAATATTAGTTAAACATGTTAATTATGATTTAACTGATAAACTTAAAAATATTAAATGTCCTACTTTATTAATATGGGGTACTAATGATGCAGCTGTTAGTTATAATGATGCATTGGATTTAGAAAAAATGATTGATAATTGTGGATTAGTAACATATGAAGGATGCACTCATTATGCTTATTTAGAAAGACTTGAGCAAACTAAAAGTGTACTTAAAAATTTTATAGGTGGTGATGATAAATGAAATGGTATTTCCTACTTGCATTAATTCCTTATTTTTATTATTTGATGTTTAAATCAAAAAAAGCAATGCATATGCTACAACAAAATTGGTATAATGATGGAAATAGATATTTTAAATGGATAATGGATAACTTATTAAAAACATTCTTAATATTTGATTCTTTATTTATTGGATTTGCAACTATAAAAAATAATGATACAGCATTACTTATTGTGTTTTCACTATTTTATATAATTGCTTATATTATTAGAAATAAAAAAGTTAAAATGGAGCAATCTAAAAAGCCATTAGTAATTACTCCTAGAATTAAAAGATTATATGTTACTATGTTATTATTGTATCTTTTAGCAATAGTTCCTATGTTTATATATTTTGATAAATATCCTTTGTATTTTTATTGTACTTATGTTGGACTTTTAATGTTTTTAAATGTATTCGTTGTTTTAATTGCTAATATTATTAATAAGCCTATTGAAAAAATGGTTTTTAATCATTATAAAAGACTTGCTAAAAATAAACTTAATAATATGAATAATTTAAAAAGAATAGGTATTACTGGTAGTTATGGTAAAACTAGTACTAAGAATGCTTTAAATGATATTTTGAATGTTAAATTTAATTCTTTCGCTACCGAAAAGAGTTTTAATACTATGAATGGATTAATGATATCTATTAATAATAAATTAGATAAGTTTAGTGATGTGTTCATTGCTGAGATGGGTGCATTTAGAAGAGGCGAGATAAAACAAAAATGTGACTTTATTAGACCTCAATATGGTATTTTGACAACTATTGGAACTGCTCATTTAGAGAGTTTTGGAAGTAGAGAAAATATTCAAAAAGCTAAATTTGAATTGATTGATTCTTTACCTGAAGATGGTATTGCTGTTTTAAATATGGATGATGAATATCAAAGAAACTATAAAATTAAAAGTAAATGTAAAGTTGTTTGGGTTTCAATAGGTAATAAGAATGCTGATGTTTGTGCTAGTGACATAAGTTTGTCAAATAGAGGAACTAAATTTACTTGTACTTTTAAAGATAAAAAGAAAAAGTGTGAATTTGAAACTAAATTACTTGGTAGTGCTAATGTGTATAATGTTTTACAAGCAATTGCTATGTCTTATAGTTTAGGAATGAATTTAGAACAAATTCAAATTGGCGTTAAAAGAATCGAAACAATTGAACACAGACTTCAATTAAGAAAATATGGAAATATTGATATAATAGATGATGCTTATAATTCTAATCCAGTCGGTTCTAAGATGGCTCTTGATGTTCTTAAAATGATGGATGGAAAGAAAATTATTGTTACTCCTGGTATGATTGAATTGGGAGAAGAACAAAATAATTTAAATATGGAATTTGGCCGTCAAATTGCTAAGGTGTGTGATGAAGTTATTTTAATAGGTGAAATGCAAACTAAACCAATATTAGAAGGATTAAAAAAAGAAAAATATGATTTAAAGAAAATACATATATTAAATGATGTAAAGGAAGCTTTTCCTTTAATGAGAAAATTAAGTGATAATAAAACGTATGTATTATTAGAAAATGATTTACCGGATATATTTAATGAGTAGGAGATGGAGTAATTTATGAAAATAAAAGTTGGAGTTATATTTGGAGGAGAAACTGTAGAACATGAGGTTAGTATAATTTCTGCATTGCAAGCAATTAAAAATTTAGATGAAAGTAAATATGAGATAATACCTATTTATATTTCTAAAGATAGAACTTGGTATACCGGACATATTTTACTAGATATTGATACTTTTAAAGATTTTAATAATGTTAAAAAATATGCTAAAAAGGTTACTTTATATAAGAAAGAAAATTCTTATTTATTACAATGTACTACTGGATTATTTAGAAAAGATATTACTGATATTGATGTTATTCTTCCTGTTGTACATGGTAATAATGTAGAAGATGGAACTTTGGCTGGATATTTAGATACTATTGGGATACCATATGTTGGTTCACATGTTTTGGGTGCAGCTTTAGGTCAAGATAAGATTGCTATGAAGCAAATTATGGCTTCTAATGATATTCCTATCGTTGATTATACTTGGTTTTTTGATAATGAATATACAGAAGATAAGGATAAAATATTAAAAAATATTAAAAAGATTGGTTATCCTGTTGTTGTTAAACCAGCTACATTAGGAAGTAGTGTAGGTATTACTTATGTTAAGAATGAAAAAAATATAGAAGAAGCTCTTGAAACGGCAATTAGTTATGATACTAAAGTTGTAGTAGAAAAAGCAGTTGAAAACTTGGTTGAAGTAAATGATAGTGTTCTTGGAAGTTATGAATATCAAAAGGTTAGTCCTATTGAAGAAGTAATGGGTGAAGATGAAATATTAAGTTATGCTGATAAATATTTAGGAAATGCTAAAAAAACAGGGTCTGCTAGTAAAGGTATGGCTTCAACAAGCAGAATTATTCCTGCTAGAATTAGTGATAAATTAACTAATGAAATTCAAGAATGTTCTAAAAAAGTATTTAGAATTATGAATTTTAGTGGCGTTTGTAGAATAGATTATTTAATAGATTCTAAAACTCAAAAGTTTTATGTTAATGAGCCTAATACAATACCTGGAAGTTTATCATTTTACTTATGGAAAGAAGCAGGTATGAAGTATAGTGATTTATTAGATGAAATGATTCAAATAGCTATTAAAGAATATAAACATAAAAGTAAAAAAGTGAGATCATTTGATTCAAATATTTTAGAGGGATTTAATGGTTCTAAAGGATGTAAAGGTTTAAAAGGTCTTAAAAATTAAAAGGAGTTAGATATGATGTTTCTTGTTTGAGAATTCATCTATATCTACTCCTTTTATTCATTGTTACTATTTATTATTTCTAGCGTACCAGTTTTTTTACTTTTGTTTATTAGTTTGTTTTTTTCTAATAAATATTTAACTCTGTTTGCTACTCCGATATTTCCATCAATTAATTTAACATTAGGTAGGATATTTAAAATCTTCTTTTTTATATGTGGATAGTGTGTACATCCAAGAACTACAGAATCAATATTTTTATCTTTGTATTCATCCAAATATTCATGTAATAATTTACTTATTCTTTTTAAATCATTTGTTTCGATTGCATTAGCTAATCCTTCACATGGAAGAAGATATATATTTTGATTCTCTCTTTGATTTTTAGATATTAAATCATGTATTCTTTCTGATGCTATAGTACCTGGTGTTGCCATAACAATAGTATTATTATATCCATTATCACATGCCACTTTTATTGCTGGTTCAGTTCCAACAAATAAAACTTTAGGGTAATCATTTCTAAGTTTTTCTATGCATCTAGTAGTTGCTGTATTACATGCTATAACTATGATTTTAACTTTCTTTTCTAACAATTTATTAACAATGTTTTTTACTATTTTATATAATTCTTCATCGTTTTTTTCACCATATGGATTATGTTTTGAATCAGCATAATATATATAACTTTCATTTGGTAAAAGTTTTCTTATTTCTTCTAAAGTAGTAAGCCCACCAATACCTGAATCAAATATTCCTATTTTGTTTTTCATAATTCGCCTCTTTACATATTTTATCACAAATAGTTATTTTTGTTATTTATTATGATATAATTGTATATGTATTTTATGTAAAGGATGAATATGGAAAGTTTAATTAATTGTATTATAGATTTATTTAGTGGTTTACTTGCAATGAAGTATGGAAAGGAAGTACTTGTTTTTATTATATCAATATTGCCTATATTGGAATTAAGAGGAGGATTACTTGCTGCTTCACTTTTGAATGTTTCTCCAGTAAGAGCATATATTATATCTATTCTTGGTAATGTTTTACCTGTTCCTTTTATATTATTATTTATTAACAAAATATTAGAATGGATGGAAAAAAGTAATATTAAATGGATGAATAAATTTGCTAAATGGTTACATAAAAAATCTGATAAAAATAAAGGACAAATTGAAAAATATGGATATTTTGGATTATTAATATTTATTGGTATTCCATTACCTGGAACTGGGGCTTGGACAGGGTGTTTAATTGCTTCTTTATTAAATATGGATAGGAAAAAATCATTTTTTGCTGCATTAGGTGGTATAATTATGGCAAGTATAATTATGATGATATTGTCATATGGTGTGTTAAAAGGGATAATTTCATAGATTATTCTTTTTTAATTTGTTATACTATTAATAGTAGGTGATTAGATGCTTATAGAATTATTTATATCTTTTTTACCGGTCTTTTTGATTGGATATTATATTTATAAGAAAGATAAAGAAAAAGAACCAGCTAAATTATTAGTAAAATTATTATGTTGTGGTGCGGCTTCTGCTATTTGTGCATTAATTTTTTCCTTTGTAATTGATAACATTATTCCTTTTTTAAAAGTAAGTGATATTAATACATTAAGTGTAATTGAGAGAATGATTTATGTATTTTTTGGAATTGCATTTGTTGAAGAAGGTTTTAAGTTTTTATTTTTGTATAAATTTGGTTATAATGATAAAGAATTTGATTCTTCATTTGATATGATAGTTTATGCAACATTTGTGTCTTTGGGATTTGCTTTGTTTGAAAATATTCTTTATATTTATATTGGAGGGATAGGCGTTGGCATATTTAGAGCAATTACATCTATACCTTTGCATGCTACATGTGGAATATTTATGGGTTCATTTTTATCTATTGCTAAACATTGTGAAATAAATAAATTGCCTAATGCATTTAAAAATAAATTCTTGGCATTATTAACTCCATTATTAATTCATGGAATATATGATTATTTAGTATTACAAGGAAGTAATAAAGCTGTTTTATCTTTTTATGTTTTTATTATATGTGCAGATGTTATTACAATAAAATTTGTTAATCAAAAGTCAAGAGAAGATAAAAAAATTATATAAAATAAAAATATTTAGTGTAGTTCGCTAAATATTTTTTTCATGTTTTCATTTATTACTAAGTTAGCTTTACTATCAAAATCAGTTGTACTTTTATTAATAATTACCAAATATTTACCATTAAAATAATTTATTAATGTATTTGCAGGGAATACTGTTAGTGATGTTCCGGCAACTATTAACATATTAGCATTTTTAATTGCTTCTATTGATTTATTAAATTCAAAGTTTGGCAATGCTTCTCCAAACAGTACAACTGCAGGTTTAATTATGCCACCACATTCACATAGTGGTATTCCTTTTGAATTAAAAACATATTCTGCATCATATGATTTACTACATTTAGTACAATAATTTCTATAAATTGTTCCATGTAATTCATATATTGTTTTATTTCCTGCTTTTGTATGTAAACCATCTATATTTTGTGTAATTATAGCTTTTAATTTGCCACATTTTTCTAAATCACTTAAATAGTTATGAACTATGTTTGGCTTTTTATCTAAACAATTTAATTTATCTTTGTAGAATTTAAAAAATTCATCTGTTTTTTCATAAAAGAAAGCTCTACTTAATATTAATTCTGGTGGGTATTTATATTTCATATTATAAAGTCCATCTTTACTTCTAAAGTCTTTTATTCCACTTTCTGTAGATACTCCAGCACCACCAAAAAACACTATGTTATTTGACTCATCAATCATTTTTTGTAATAATTCTATATTTTTCATAATGCTATTATACTATTTTTTATAAAAAAATGATATAATTTATATGATTTTGAGGTGAATAAATATGTTACCATTTGTTATTACTATATTGAGTGGTTTATCTTTTTTTATAGGATATTTAATTACAAAGTTTATTAAAAATGAAAGAAAGTTGACTATTTTTTCTGTTGGTTTTTCTTTTATAATTATTATTGGTTTGATATTATTTGATTTATTACCTGAATGTATTGAATCTATAAAAAATATGTGGTTAATATTGTTATATATTTTAATTGGAATAGTTATATTAAAGTCACTTGATTTATTTGTTCCTGATCATCATCATTCGAATAAAAAAGATCATATGGAACATATTGGTATTATTTCTTTTATCGCTTTATTTTTGCATAATTTAGTTGAAGGAACTGGAATATATGCTACTTCTATTACTAATATTTCTGTTGGAATATTTATGGCATTAGGTGTTTCTTTTCATAATATACCTCTTGGTATTCAAATATCTTCTTTGATAAAAAATAAACGTGAAAAAATTATGCTATTATGTATTCTTGCTTTTTCGAGTATATTTGGAGTAATATTCTTAAATATATTTAATATTACTATGAGTGATAATATTCTTGGAGTACTTATATCTGTTACTTTGGGTATGCTTATATATATTGCATTTTTTGAATTGTTATGTGAAATAAAAGAGCATTTTAAAGATAAAGAGTTAAGACTTGGTTTATTGATTGGAGTAATCATTTTAATCTTGAGTCAATTTTTGCATTAATAGGAGTAATATGAAAAAAGAAAAATTGAAGATATATTATGAAGATAAAAATTTAATTGTTGTTTATAAAAAAAATGGAATACCTACGATTAAAAGTGTTAATTATAAAGATAATTTATATTCTATGGTATTTGATTATTTGCATAAAAAAAATCAAAAAATATTTGTTGTTCATAGATTAGATAAAGATACTAGTGGACTTGTAATATTTGCTAAAAGTGAAAGTGTAAGAGATAATTTACAATTAAACTGGGATAATGTTAAAAGAGAATATATTGCTATTGTACATGGAATTACTAATGAAAGTGGAATAATTAAATCATATTTGAAAGAAACTAAAACATTATATAGTTATAGTTCTGATGATAAAGTAAATGGTAAGTATGCAGAAACTCATTATAAAAGATTAGATTATAATAAACAATATTCTTTATTAAAAATTAATATTTTGACAGGTAGAAAAAATCAAATTAGAGTTCATATGCTAGATAATAATACTCCAATTCTTGGTGATAGAAAATATGGTAAAAAAGATGGATATAGAAATATGATGCTTCTTGCTAATTGTTTAGATTTTATTAATCCAGTAACTCGTGAAAGAGTACATATTGATATGGGGATTCCTCAAACATATTTAAGTGTAATGGAAAGGGGAAAATAATATGGAAAGTATTTATATAGTATTAACTCAAACATATAGTGGTATTGCTAGAATGATTAAATTTTTTACTCATGATAAGTATTCTCATGTTTCAATTTCTTTTGATAGGGAATGTAAACATATGTATTCATTTGGTAGAAAATATAGATATTTTCCTTTTTACGGAGTATTTAATCATGAAAAATTAGATAAAGGTTTATTTACTAATAATGGTTCTTTAATTGCTATTTATGAGGTTAAAATCTCAAAAGAAAAATATAATCAAATAAAAAAGAAAGTTAGAAATATTAAAGAGACTAATAGGGGATATAATATTATGGGACTATTGCTTGCTTATTTTAAAATTAAATTACATAGAAATAAATATTATTGTTCAGAATTTGTTTATGAAGTATTATCTGATGAGGAAGTTAAATTAATAGAAAAAACTGATAATATATTTAAGCCTGAAGATTTGATAAAAGAATTAAATTATAATAAACTTTTTGAAGGTAAAATTATAGATTATATCAATTAAAAATATATAGTGTTGATAACTATATATTTTTTTATGGCGCTATTTCTTCTGGTATACTTTCTTCTTCATTGTTATTTTCTACTTTTGGTTTTTCATAAGCTACTGTTTGTTTAGGCTCAGTTCCTTTTATAAATAGGTGAGTTTGTATTTTTGAAGAAGGTGTACTTGAGTTTGGTAATTTTGGTGGGTTTGTACCAACAACTACTTTAGATACCACTAAACCTGATGGTTTTTTGAATTTAGAATTTTTTTCCATAACATTGTTAACAATTTCTTTTTGAATTTTAACTCTTTCACTCCATGCGTGATTTGCTGTGTTGTATGTTTTTTTAGTAAGCTCATCATAACCATACCATATTGCAACACTGTAATCTGGGCTATATGTAACTGTCCAAGCATCTCTAATAACATTTGTTGATAAATGTAATTTTTTTAGTGCTTTTTCATCATAACTACTTGTTCCTGTTTTAGTAGATATGTCTGTACCACTAACTTTTACTTTTGATGATGTTACTTTTTTTAGCATGTATGAAATCATGTAAGCTGTTGTTTCTTTCATGACTTTATTTTTCTTAAAATTAAATTCTTCTACGTGATTTGTTTTGTTGTCTTTATAAACAATTTTATTTATTGAATGTGGTTCAGTATAATATCCTCCATTGCCAAATGCTGCATAAGCTGCGGCTAATTGTACTGGAGATACTCCTGTGAAACCTCCTATTGAATGTGCTTCATTTATATATTTAGAATTACTTAGATATTCTGGTTTGATACCAAGTGATGTAACAAACTTATCAATTTTAGAATTACTTAATGATTGGAATGCTTGTAGTGCACATGTGTTTCTTGATCTAACTAAACATTGTTCTAATGTTAAAAATCCTTGATATTTTCCATCAACGTTTCTCATTGTGCCACCATTTGTGTATTTAACTGGTTTATCTATGAATGGGGTATATGTAGACCAATTTAAATATTCTATACCTGGTCCATAATCAAATAAAGGTTTTGCTGTGCTTCCTGGATGTCTGCTTATTTGAGTTGCATAGTTAAGAGATAAAGCAGATTTTTTGTTTCTTCCAGCACCTACAGCTATTATTGCCCCTGTTTCATTGTCAATTATTCCTATTCCAACTTGAACTTTGTTATCTTTGAATTTATGGTTTTTATAAAAATTATTTATTACATCTTGTTTACTTCTAACCATGGTTGTATAAATATCCATGGATGTTTCATATGGGTTATCTCCTGTTCTATCGATTACTTCTTGAACTACTGTATCTATAAAACCTTGGTATTCATTTATTTCTGTATTTTGCTCTAATATTAAGTCTTTTACCTCTTTCTTTTTTGCTTCGTTTGCTTGTTCTTTACTAATATATCCATGTCTTAACATTAAATCAATAACTGTATTTTTTCTACTATTAGCTTTTTCTGGATTTATATATGGATCATATTCATTTGGGGCTTGAAATAATCCTGCTATGGTTGCTGCTTCAACTAAATTTAAATTTGAAACACTTTTACCAAAATATGTTTTTGATGCCATTTCTACACCATATGTTCCTGAACCTAAATATGGAGCGTTTACATAGAATTCCATTATTTCTTTTTTAGAATATTTTCTTTCAATTTTAAATACTGATAGATATATGTCTTCAAATTTCCTTACTATGCCATCAAATCCTTGTGACTCAGTACTTGTTAATGAATTTTTTGATATTTGCATTGTTAGAGTAGATGCACCACCTGCATTTTTCCCACTTATGAAACTTGCTCCTGCTTTTACAAATCTATATATATCAAATCCATGATGTTCATAGAATCTTGAATCTTCTGTTGCAACAATTGCATCTATTAATACTTGAGGTAATTCATCATAACTTACTAATTGTCTTCTTTCAGTTCCAATAGTTGTAATTAATTCACCTTTAGAATCATAAATATTAGTAGACTCTTTTGTATATAAAAGCTCTGGGTCAAATTCTGGAGAACATAAATAAATGTAATATAAAAATCCACATCCTATTAAAAGTGTGAATAATATTAAAGAAATAATTACTATAAAAAATTTATCTATAAACTTTGTTTTTTTCTTTTTCATATTGACCCCAACTATATAAGTATATCACAATATTATTCTTTACAGCAAAATAAATAATTATACTATTTTGAATTTTACTTATATATTTTTTAATGATATAATATATTCTAGAAAAAGGAATGATTTTATGCTTAAATGTGTTGTAATTTATAATCCTAATAGTGGAAAATTAACAAATAGAAATGAAATAAAAAGACTTTATAAATTACTTGAGAATTATGGATATGATACTCAAATTATTTATACTGAATATAAAGGTCATGCCAAAGAGTTAGTTAAGAAAATGGATGATGTTGATTTATTATTGTGTGCTGGTGGAGATGGAACTTTAAATGAAGTAATTTCTGGTAATATAGAAAGACATAAACCAATTCTATTAGGACATTTACCTCTTGGAAGTGTTAATGATGTAGCACATATGTATGGTATGTCTAATAATACTATTAAGAATACATTAATGCTTTTAAATGGAGCAAGAAAAAATATTGATGTGTGTCTAATAAATGACAACCCATTTGTATATGTTGCGTGTATAGGAGCGTGGGTTGATATTTCTTATGCAACCCCTAGAAAGCTTAAGGAAAAATATGGAAAACTCGCATATGTTATGTATGGAATTAAGCAATTAAAACAACATTTACAATTCTATAAAGTAAAGTATACTGTAAATGGTGAAACTTATGAAGATGAGTTTTCATTTATGTTTATAACTAATAGTAATAGAGTTGGTGGAGTAAATAATATTTATGATGATGTTAAATTAGATGATAATAAATTTGAGGTATTATTATGTAATATAAAAAATAAATGGGATATTCTAAAAGCTATACATTATTTAAAGAGAAGAGAACTTAATGATATTCCAGTATTTAAATATTATAAAACCGATAACATTAAATTTGAATTTGATGAAGTTCCTCCATCATGGTGTATAGATGGTGATGAATTATTACATAATGATAAAAAATTTGAAATCAAAATAAATAAAGATAATTATATGCTATTACCAACTAAAAACATTGATAAATTATTTGAACAATATGATAAAGATGAAGACCTTTAGGATAATCTAAAGGTTTTAGTTTACACTAATAGGTGAAAATAATGTTTTAAAAGTGTGTTTTTTGTTTTATAATGATTCTAGAATAGGTGATTTTATGGAGTATGTTAAAACTATTATATTGTTATTAATTGGTTTTGTATTGTTAGTAAAATTTTCTGATTTATTTGTTGATGCTGTTAGTTCTCTTGCTAATAATTTTAAAGTGTCTAAAATGATGATAGCTCTTACTGTTGCTGCTTTTGGGACATGTGCTCCAGAGTTAGCTATATCCTTTAATAGTATTTCTAGTGGTAGTGGTAATATTGCACTTGCTAATGTACTTGGTAGTAATGTTGTTAATATTTTGTTAATAATTGGGTTAGCTGCTTTTGTTAATCCTATTAAAGTTAAAGATGAGGTTATTAAAAAAGAATTACCAATATTACTTTTGACTACTATTATGTTTGCAATATCAATTGCATTTCATTATATTTTTGAAAATAATATGAGTTTTATATTGAATAGAACCGATGGTTTAATTTTTATATTTTTATTTTCAGTATTTATATTTTATATTGTTTCTATTATTAAGTCAAAGCAGGGCTTATTTGAATATGCCAAGCCTAAATATAATATATGGGTATCTATGTTGATTACTATTGTTTGCTGTTTTGTTATAGTTTATTCAAGTGATATAGTTGTAGATAATGCAAAGATATTAGCTTCACTATTGGGTGTAAGTGAAAAGATAATTACTATGACAGTTGTTGTAATTGGAACATCATTACCTGAAATGACAATGACAGTACTAGCATCTAAAAAAGGAGAATTTGATATAGCACTTGGTAATATTATTGGTACTAATATATTTAATATAGGAATAGTTCTTGGTCTTCCATTATTAATATATGGTGGATTTGCATCATCAAGTTTTAACTTAATTGATATTGCTGCTGTAGTTGTGGCTGTAGTTGTATTTTATTTATTTGCAAGAAATGATAAAGTACTTTCTAAATTAGAAGGAAGTATTATGATATTTATATTTTTGATATATTATGCTTATGTTTTTCTTGCTTAATCTATTAACTTGCATTTGAGACTCAAATTATCTATAATATTTATGTGAGGTAAATATGAAAAGAAGATTTGGCGATAGAAGAGATGGAAAAAAAGTTAGAGATATAGATGGTTTTCATAAAATAATGATTGATATTAAACCTGAAAGATGTGATTCGGATGTTTATATTAATCAAAAATTTGATGTTACTAATTTAGTTAAATATATTGAACAAAAGAAAAAAGAAGATCCTGAAAATAAGATTACTTTTTTTCATGCATTTATGACTGCATTTGCTAAAACAGTATACAATAGACCATTAATGAATAGATTTATAACTAATAGAACTTTTTATGATAGAAATGATGTCGTTCTTGCTTTTATAGCTAAAGTTGCATTTGAAGATAAAAGTGAAGAAGTAATGATAAATATTACTGTTGATCCTGATGATAATATTTTTACATTAAGAGATAAAATTTCTAAAAGAGTAAATAAAGTTCGTGATGGTAAAAAAGACAAGAAAAAAGATGGAACTAATAATGTTGTTGATATTATTGGTAAATTTCCTAAGTTTTTAAGAGTATTTATTATTGGAATATTAAAAATAATGGATAATCATGGATGGTTACCAGAAAGCTTTACAAAAGATAATTTATATTATAGTACTGCAATACTTTCAAATTTAGGTAATTTTGGTATTGGCTCAATTTATCATAATATAGTTAATTTTGGAACCAGTTCAATTATTGGTACAATGGGTAAGATACATAAAGAAAAGGTTCTTGATGAAAAAGGAAAAGAAAAAATAATTGATGTTTGTGATTTTGGTATTAATATGGATGAAAGAATTGCTGATGGATATTATTTTGCTAAATCTTTAAAATATTTACAATATATTATAGAACATCCAAAATTACTGGAGGATAGAGCAGATGAAAAAATCGAAATTAAAGAATAATACACCATGGGTTAAATATTATAAGGGTGTAGGTGAACATTTAAAATATAGTGAGTCTTCAATGGTTGGGTATTTGTTAGAAGCGGTTTCTAAATATCCAGAAGAGGTTGCTTATGAGTTTTATGGTAGTACATGTACTTATAGAACATTTTATGAGCAAATAAGAGAAACAGCTATGTCATTAAAGGCTCAGGGAGTAAAGGAAAATGACAAAGTAACTATTTGTATGCCTAATACACCTAGTGCGGTTATTATGTTCTATGCAGTTAATATGGTTGGAGCTATTGCTTGTATGGTTCATCCTTTATCTGCTGAAAATGAAATTGAATTATATTTAAATGAATCAGATAGTAATTTTTTGTTTGTACTTGATTTAGTGTATGAAAAAGTACGTAAGATTGTTGATAATACAAATGTTAATAAAATAGTTGTTGGTTCTGTAGGAGATAATTTAAAAAATATAAAGAAGTTTATATATAAGTTTAGGTCTCGTGGAGAAACACCTAAAATTGAACATACTGATGATATTATGACATGGAGAGAATTTTTGAATTTTGGATATGATTATGATGGAGAATTTGTTTGTTTGAGAAAGGCTCAAGATCCAGCTGTTATTTTATATAGTGGGGGAACTAGTGGTTCCCCAAAAGGAATAATGCTTTCAAATTATAATTTTAATTCTCTTGCTCTTGCTTCACATAAAATGATTGAACAGTCTGGGCCAGGAGAATCTATTTTAGCAATACTTCCAATATTTCATGGTTTTGGATTAGGTGTATGTATTCATACTACATTGTGTTGTGGGATGAGAGTTGTTTTAGTACCTAACTTTTCTCCTAAAGAATTCGGCAAATTACTTTGTAAGCATAAAATTTCTATTGTATGTGCAGTTCCATCATTGTTTGAAAGTTTATTAAAAATGAAGTTAGGTAAGAAGGATTTATCTTATTTAAAATGTGCAATTTCTGGTGGAGACTTTATGTCTTCTGATTTAAAGCATAAAGTTGATGAATATTTTAAGGAACATGGAAGTAGTGCTGAAATAAGAGTTGGTTATGGTTTAACAGAAGCCTCTGCGGCTACTTGTGCAACACCTACTGGTGAATATAGAGATAATTCTATTGGTATTCCATTTCCGGATACAATGTATAAAATTGTGAAAATAGGTACTCATGAAGAAGTTGGATATAATGTTGATGGAGAAATATGCATTAATGGACCAACTGTTATGCTTGGTTATATAAATAATGTAGAAGAAACTATTCATGCATTACAAAAACATGCGGATGGAAAAGTATGGCTTCATACTGGGGATGTTGGATGTATTGATGAAGATGGTTTTGTTTATTTTAAGCAAAGAGTTAAAAGGATGATAGTTTCTAATGGCTATAATTTGTATCCAAGTTATATTGAAACTATAATTAATTCTCATCCTGATGTGTTTACATGTACTGTTATTGGTATACCTCATCCTAAAAAAGTACAAGTTGCTAAAGCATTTATTGTACTAAATGATGGTGTTAAACCTTCTAAAGAAGTTATGAATAGTATTAAGAGTTATTGTGAAGAAAATTTGGCCAAATATTCTCTTCCAAGTGAGTATGAGTTTTTGGATTCTTTACCTAAAACTTTAGTTGGTAAAGTTGCATATACAAAATTAGAAAAAAAGTAAAATAAAGGAGTAAATATGAAGAAGTATGATGTTGTAATTATTGGTGCTGGACCTGCTGGATTATTTTGTGCTTACGAATTGGTTGAAAAAAATAAAAAACTAAAAATTGCTTTGGTTGATAAAGGAAATAGAGTAGAGACTAGAATGTGTCCAATGAAAGTAAATGGAGGTAAATGCTTGAATTGTAAGACTTGTCAAATATTATCTGGTTTTGGAGGAGCTGGAACATTTTCTGATGGTAAGTTGAATTTTATTCCTAAGCTTGGAAAAAGCGATTTGTTTAAGTATATGAGTATGAGTGAAGCGAATTCTTTAATAGATGATACTGAAAAAATATTTACTAAATTTAAAATGGATAGTGATGTTTATCCTTCAAATATGGATGAGGCTTTAAAAATAAAAAAAGATGTTGCTAAAACTGGAGCAAGGCTTTTATTGATTAAACAAAAACATTTGGGTAGTGATAAGTTGCCTGAATATATTAAGGGATTTACTGATTACTTAGAAAATAAAGGTGTTGATATATGTGAACATTGTGATGTTAAAGATATAAATAGTAAAAGTAAAAATGAACATGTAATAATTTTTGATGGTGATAAAGAAAGTATTGCTTGTAAAAAAGTTGTTGTTGCTCCTGGAAGAACAGGTGCTAAATGGGTTCAAGAATTAGCTGATAAATATAGTATTCCTTATACTAGTCAAAGTATAGAAATTGGTGTAAGAGTTGAGGTTAGAAAAGAAATTCTTGAGGATATAACAAATGTTATATATGATCCGACTATATTTATTAAAACTAATACTTATACTGATGAGGTAAGAACTTTTTGTACTAATCCTGGTGGTTTTGTAGCTAAAGAAAATTATTATGGATTTATATGTGTTAATGGACATTCTTTAAAAGATATTAAGTCTGATAATTCAAATTTTGCATTTATTTGTAAAATTGGATTAACTGAACCTGTAACTAATACTAGATTATATGGAGAATCTATAGCTAGAATTGCTAATACTTTGGGTGATGGGAAACCTATTATTCAATCTTTAAGAGATTTGAAAAAAGGAAGAAGAAGTGAATGGAAAAGAATTAATAAGGGATTTATTGAGCCTACTTTAAAAGATTGCGTTGCTGGAGATTTATCTTTAGTATTACCACATAGAATAATTACTAATATATTAGAAGGCCTTGAAAAATTAGATCAAATAATTCCTGGTGTAAATAATGATGAGACTTTACTTTATGGTCCGGAAATTAAATTCTTTAGTAATGAAATAACAACTAATAATAAATTTAAATTAGAAGATTATGATATATATTTTGTAGGTGATGGTGCTGGAAAGGCTGGTAATATTGTAGCTGCCTCGGCAACTGGTTTAGTTTCTGCAAGAGATATATTGGAGAATATTTAAAGTGTATGATGATGAATTAAATTTGGAAGAAAAAAATTCTATTAATGAAATGGCTCAAGTTTTAATGGAGTATTCTTCTGAAAGTGAAATGATAAAAATCTTTGATAATTTAGAGTTGTTAGAAAAACTTTCATATGAATTTCGTGAAAATGTTAAACCATTTATGGATGAAGAACTTATATACCATGAATATTATACGTTGAAAGATACAATTGAACTTGTTAAGAGATTTTTGAAAACTATAGATTTGGAGTATCCACCTTTATTTGATAAATTGTTAAGTGATGGAACAATAAATTTATATCATATTGATAATGAAGAAGATGTTAAAATATACGGTGAGGATGCTTTTTGTGATGAAGATGATATACCTAAATATGATGTGAATGGTAGTATAATTGATTTTGATAAAAGAAGAAATATTAATATACCTCTTCAACATACTTTAGATGATGCTTATTCTTTATTACATGAGTTTATACATTATACTAATATTCCAAATGGAGAAATATATTCAGATGATAGAGATATTTTAACTGAATCATCTTCATTTATATTTGAATGTTTATTTCATAAATATTTGATTGATAATGGTTATTCTAAAGATGAAGCAAATGTAAATTTAAAAATGAGAATAAATTCAACATTGGAATTGGCTGAAGATGTTAATGATATTACTGGATTGTTACTTTATATGAAAAGTCATCCTGAGTATATTAAAGATATTATTGTAAGCGATAAAGAAGATTCAACTTTATATGAAGATATTGTTAGTGAAATAGAATATTTTATTGCAGGAATTGTTAGTTTAAATGCATATAAAAATTATTTAGATGGAAAGATAGATTTAAATGAAATAAAGGATTTTAATAATGTACTTGAAGTAAATAATGAACTTGAGTCGTTGATATTTCTATTTGGATGTAACTCTGAAGAATGTGATGCTGAACAAATATGTAAAGATATATTTTCGATTATTAATGAGTTTGAAATTTCAAGAAAAATTAAATAGACTATTTGTTGTCTATTTTTTGTTTAGTTTAAAATAAAATAATAATTTATAATATTTTTAACTTTTAAATCACTTTATAATATGTTAAAATATTCTATAGGTAAGGAAGGTATGTGCAGTGGGAAAGATTATATCATTAGTAAATCAAAAAGGTGGAGTAGGCAAGACAACAACTAGTATAAATTTATCTAGTTCTTTAGGACATTTAGGTAAGAAAGTTTTACTAATTGACTTAGATCCACAAAGTAATAGCACTACTGGTCTTGGTATAAATAGATCAAAGATTAAGAAGAGTGTTTATAATGTAATTATGGGTGAGTGTGATATTAAAGAAACTATTATCAAAACACCATTTAAGAATTTAAGTGTTATTCCAGCTATGATAGATTTAGCTGGTGTAGATATTGAACTTATTCAAATAAGTGTACAAGATAAGGATTTTATTATTACTGAACAATTAAAAAAGCAGCTTGAAACCATTAGAGATAGATATGATTATATAATTATAGATTGTCCTCCTAACTTGGGTATTTTAACAACAAATGCTTTAGCTGCATCTGATTCAGTTTTAATACCAATTCAATGTGAATATTATAGTTTAGAAGGCG
This sequence comes from uncultured Clostridium sp., assembly GCA_964490375.1. GTDB lineage: Bacteria > Bacillota_I > Bacilli_A > RF39 > UBA660 > CAG-1000. Next base: position 39,904 of record CAZBAZ010000002.1, on the reverse strand, counting down.
TTAATCAATTATTACATACTATATTGAGAGTTCAACAAAAGGTTAATTCTAATTTAGATATAGAAGGTGTTCTTTTAACTATGTTAGATGGTAGAACTTTACTTGGACTTGAGGTTGTTGAAGATGTTAGAAAATTCTTTAATGAAAAAGTGTTTAGTACTATTATTCCTAGACTTGTTAAATTAGTTGAGGCTCCATCTCATGGAAAACCAATTATAGAATATGATCCAAAAAGTAAAGGTGCTTTAGCTTATTTGAATTTAGCCAAAGAGGTGATTGAAAGAAATGGAAACAAATAAAAGAAAAGCTTTAGGAAAGGGATTAGAACAACTATTTAGTAATGAATCTTTGTATGTAAATCCACTTGAAACATTAGATGAAATAGCTGAGAATACTCCTAAAGAGGATGTTGTTGAAATAAAGATTAGTGAACTTAGAAGTAATCCTTATCAACCTAGACAAACATTTGATCAGGAAAAACTTGTTGAACTTGCTAATTCTATTAAAGAATTTGGCGTTTTAGAACCAATTATTGTTACTAAAAGTATTAAAGGATATGAAATAGTTGCTGGTGAACGTAGAACCAAAGCTTGTGAATTAGTTGGTATTGAGACTATTCCAGCTATTATTAAAGATTTTAGTGATGAAGAGATGATGCAAATAGCATTACTTGAAAATATTCAAAGAGAGAATTTAAGTGCTATAGAAGAAGCAGAAGCTTATAATAATTTAATTAAAGCATTAAATATTACTCAAGAAGAATTAGCTAAAAAGATTGGCAAGAGTAGAAGTTATGTTACTAATATGTTGGGACTTTTAACTTTACCTGAAAGTGTAAAATATGAAATTCTTCATGGATATATAAGTATGGGACATGCTAAAGTTTTAAGTAAATTACAAGATGAGGAATTGATAAAAGAATTAGTTGAAAAGATTAAAAATGATCATATATCAGTACGTGAATTAGAAAGTATTGCTAATAATCCTAATTATAAAAGAAAAAAAGCTATTGTTAGAATTAAAGAACCTAATCCATTTGGTTATGTGGAAGATGCTTTAACTGATACTATTGGAAATAGAGTAAGAATTAAAAACAAAAAGATTGTTATTCCTTTTAATAGTGAAAGAGATTTAGAGAGAATTCTTAATGTTCTAAAAATAGAAGTGAAAGTTGATTAATATGAATAAAGAGTATAAGATAGGAAGTAAAGTCATTATGAAAAAACCACATCCATGTGGAACTAATCTTTGGGAAATAACTAGAGTTGGTGTTGATATCAAGATTAAATGTGTTAATTGTGGTAGAACTATAATGATGGATAGAATAGAATTTGATAAAAAACTTAAGAAAGTAGAGGAATACTAATGTTTAAGAAGAAAATAAAATTAAGTCCTATTATGACATTTATTATTTTGACTTTTATTACTATACTTTTAAGTGGATTTTTACATTTATTGAATGTTCAGGCTGAATATGCTACAGTGAGTAAAGTTACTGGAGATTTGGTAAATAATGTTGTTGAAGTTAAAAATTTATTTAGTATAAGTGGTATTAAACATATTGTAAGTACAGCGGTAAGTGGATTTGTTAATTTTGCTCCGTTATCTACACTAATTATAGTTTTAATAGGTATTGGTGTACTTGAAAAGAGTGGATTTATGAAGTCATTCTTTACACTATTAACTAGAAATTCTAAAAAGAATACAATAACATTTATATTAGTATTTATGTGTTTATTGTTTTCACTATTAGGTGATATTGGTTATGCTATTATGTTACCTATCGGTGCATTATTATTTAAGTATGGAAGAAGAAATCCTTTAGGTGGAATAGTTGCATCATTCGCATCATTATCATTTGGTAGTGGAATTAATATATTTTTAAGTGCTAATGATAGTAATTTATTATCTATAACTTTAAGTGCAGCTAAAATTATTGATTCTAATTATAAAATTGGTATATTTTTCTCATTATATATAATGGTTCTTGTTTTAATATTAGTTTCTTTGGTATTTACGCAATTGACAGAGAAGAAGATTATGCCTAAATTACCAAGATATGAAACTTTGGAAGAAGAAGAGTTTAAAATAACTAATAAAGAATTAAGGGGATTAATTATAGGTCTTGGAGCAGGTTTTATTTATTTATTAATTATAATTTATATGATTATACCTGGTTTACCACTTAGTGGTGGTTTATTAGATTCTAGTGCTACAAGATATATAGATATGTTATTTGGAGCAAATTCTTTATTTAATAAAGGATTTATATTTATTGCTACATTATTTTTTGTAATTATTGGACTTGGTTATGGTTTTATGACTAAATCTATTAGAAATAATAAAGATATTGCTGAGTCACTTGGTTATTCTTTAGATGGAATAGGTAGTATTATAGTTCTTATTTTCTTTGCATCATTATTTATTAATGTTTTTGAAGAAAGCAAGATTGGTGAAGTAATTACTGCTTTTACTTCTAATATTATTAGTGGACTTGGATTTAATGGAATTGGACTTATATTAGCTGTTATATTATTTGTTGCTTTATCTAATTTATTTTGTCCAGTTTCCGAAACAAAATGGTTAATTTTATCAGGTAGTATTGTACCATTACTTATGAATGCAAGTATTAGTCCTGAATTTTCACAAGTAATATATACTGCTGCTGATTCAATTACAACTGGATTGACTCCATTATTTGCATATTTTGTAATTTATATTGCATTTATGGAGAAATACAATAAAGGGGAGATGGTTACTTTGTTCGGAAGTATAAAATATATGGTACCATATTCAACATTTATAACTATTATTTGGGTTGGAGTAATTGTTGGTTGGTATTTATTAGGAGTTCCAATTGGAATAGGTTCAATGCCTGGTGTTGTTTATGGCGCTTAAGGCAGGAATTATAGGTTTACCCAATGTAGGTAAAAGTACATTATTTAATGCAATTACTAAAAAGAATATTCTGGCTGCAAATTATCCTTTTGCAACTATTGATCCTAATGTAGGAGTTGTAACTGTTCCAGATAAAAGACTTGAAACATTAGATGAAATGTATAAGCCAGAAAGAGTAATTGCTACTCAATATGAATTTATTGATATAGCTGGACTTGTAAAAGGAGCATCCACTGGAGAAGGACTTGGAAATAAATTTTTAGCAAATATTCGTGAAGTAGATGCTATTGTTCAAGTTGTTAGATGTTTTGAAAATAAAGATATTATTCATGTAGAAGGAAGTATTGATCCAATTAGGGATATAGAAATTGTTAATTATGAATTAATATTAAGCGATTTAGAAATAGTTGAGGGAAGACTTTCTAGAATTGAAAAGAAAGCTACTACTTCTAATGATAAAGAAGGTTTATATGAGGTTGCACTACTTAAGAAACTTCAAAGCATTCTAAGTGAAGGAAGAATGCTTAGATTAGAAGAATTTGATGAAAAAGAATCAAAATTAATTAAAACATATAATTTAATTACTAATAAACCTTTTATTTATTTAGCAAATGTAAGTGAAGATGATTTACTTTCAGATGATAATAAATATGTTAATAGTGTTCGTGAGTATGCTTCTCGTGAAAAATCTTCTGTAGTTCTTATGTGTGCTAAGATTGAAAGCGAATTATCTGAATTAGATGAAGAAAGTAAAAAAGAGTTTTTAGCTGATTTAGGTATTGCTAATAGTGGACTAGATCAACTTATTCATAATACATACCATTTACTTGGACTTAAAACTTTCTTTACAGTTGGAAAAGATGAAGTTCGCGCGTGGACTTTTAAAGATGGAATGAAAGCTCCAGAATGTGCAGGTTTAATTCATACTGATTTTGAAAGAGGATTTATTAAAGCAGAAGTTATGAGTTATGATGATTTAATTCAATATGGAAGTGAAGTTAAAGTTAAAGAAGCAGGTAGAGCAAGACTTGAGGGCAAAGATTATGTAATGCAAGATGGAGATATTTGCTTATTTAGATTTAATGTTACCAAATAGTAATGAAAAAGTGATGAATTAAATATGTTTAGAAATAATAGTTATAAACTTCGTTTTAGTACTGATTCTAAATGTAATGACTACTGTAGATGTTGTCCTGGAAAATTTCAATTAGAGACAGGAAGTTATGAAATAGCTCCTAAAGAATATTGCGAGTTATGTAATCTTTTAATTTCGGAATTTAAAGAAGATTTTAGCTATGATTTTTTTAATAAAGATAATTTACCGGAGACTAAAATTCTTTTAGATATGTGTCAGATATTAGTTGATAATTATAATTTAATAAACAATACTAATGATTCAGTTGATAATTCATATGATATTTGGGTTAATATGATTAAAAATACAAAAGGCTATAATATGCTTTTGTGTTTTATGAATCATGAACTTATAGGATTTATATGTTATATGTATATGGATGATGGTTTAATGCTTTCTGAAGTACAGATAAAAAAAGAATATCAAGGTAAGTATAATATATTAAGAAAAATGCTTCAACAATTAGTAAATAATAGTAATAAAGATTTATATAGTGATATTTATGGTACTATAAGTTCTAAAAATAAAAAATCTCAATTAGTGTTTAAACATGTTGGTTTCGAAAATGTGAGGGGTATTTTATATAAAATAAATATAAATGATTTAACTAAATGGATTAACAGGTCAAAATAACCTGTTTTTTTGTTAAAAATTATAACTTATATTTGTTGATTTTTTGACTAATTTTTGGTTGTTAGATATTTGTATTTTTGATATAATTACTACAATAGGTGTAGTAAATGAAGTTATGAAAAGATATGTATTATTATTTTGTTTAATTTATTTTATTTGTTTTAACTCTATTTTTGCTTCAGAAACTTCTGGTAAATGTGTTTATAGTGATGAATATATAAAATGGAGTAAATTATCTGATGAAGAAAAAAAGAATAGTATAATGCCAAAAGTTTGTGAGGATAGCACGTATAATAATTTACTTAAAAAGAAAAGTTTAAAATCTTTTGATATTGTAAGTGAAAATTTATTACCTGAAAAATATGATTTAAGAGATATTAGTGGAAATTCATATATTACTGATGTTAAAAATCAACGCTCAACTAGTACATGTTGGTTGTTTAGTATGGTTTCTTCTGTTGAATCAAATATATTAAAAAATTATAATCGAACATATGATTTATCTGAAATATATGGTGCTTATTCTACTGGATATAATTATTTTTTGGATGGCGTTAATGAAAATGGAATTAATAATAAAATAGTTGATAGTGGTGGTAATAAATATTATGCTTCTGGATATTTGATGAGAAATGGTGGATTAATTTTAGAAAGTGAATTTCCATTTGATAGTTATTTTTTATCTGAAAAAACCAATAACAATTATTTAAAAGAAATATCTTTAAGTGAATTAAATAAAAAAAGTGTAGTTGATGTTAATGATGCTATATTTTATAGTTATGATTCATGTAATTCGACATCTATAAAAAAGATAAAAGAATTAATTATGAAATATGGTGCTGTTTCTGCTTCATATTATGATGATAATGCATATATCAGTGAAAATAATATGTATTACTATAATGGTACTGAGTATACTAATCATTCAGTTAGTATTATTGGATGGGATGATAATGCTGATACTTCATTGTTTAGAAGCGATATAACACCATCAAATAAAGGTGCATTTATTATAAAAAATTCATGGGGAACATCTAGTAGAGATAATGGATACTTTTATATATCATATGAGGATAGTAAAATTTGTACTAATTTAGCTGTTTATGATAATGTTGATTTTGATATTGAGGATAATGTATATTATTATGACAATCTTGGATATAATCTTGGATATGGTTATTCTGATAGTAATGTATCATGGGGCGCTAATGTTTTTAAAAAGAATTCTGATAATTATCAAATATTAAAGGAAGTAAGTATTGGTTTTAATAAGAAAGCTGATTATTTAGTTTATTATGCTGATAGTAATGACTTAAATAATAGAAAATTGATATATAGTGGAAGCACTGATTCTGGCGGTTACAATACAATTAAATTAGATACTCCAATATTAGTTAGCGATGACTTTTCTATAATTGTAAGATATTCTGGTGATTCTCCATATTCAATGGGAGTACAAAGTGGTGATGTGAGTGGATATGAAAATACTAGGTCAGGTGAAGGAATATGCTTTATTTCTAAAGATGGTGAAGAATGGTATAATTTGTCTGACTCAAATGCTGTAATATCAATAAAAGCTTATACTGATAATTTAGATTATGATTTTGATATAAAAGATATTTCATATACTGATGGAAAAGATATTTATAATGTTAGTTTAGATACTTCAAATATTAATAATGGTGATTATGAAATAAGTATCACTGATGAAAACGAAGAAGATGTTACAAATAAATTTTCTATTAAATCTGATTCATTAAATAGTTTTAGTTTTTTTAGAAATGATAAAGAATGCAGTGGAGAATATAATTTAGTGGTAAAATATGGCTATATTACTAAAACAAAAAAATTTAATTTAAATGAATATATTTATGTTGATGATATAAGCGTATCTAACCCTGATATTTCAATATATGAAAATGAAGAGTATGATTTAGGAAAAATATATAGTTTAACTCCAACTGATGCAAGTAATAGAATGATTAAATATGAATTATCAAATGATAATATTAATGTAGTAAATGACACAATTTATGGAAAAAAGATTGGGAATTCTATAATAAAAATTGTATCTTTGGACAATAATTTGATATTTAAGGAAATTAACGTTAATGTACTTGCTATACCATATTATAATTTTGATCAATCTATTAAAGTTTTAAAGAATAATGACAAAGATTATCTTTCTGGACTGAATGTTGGAAGTATATATAGTGATTTATTGTCTAAATCTGATAGTAATCAATCTATTAGTTTATACAAAAATGATGAATTAATTGATGATAAAGATAGTAGTATTGCTTCTTGTATGAAGTATAGTATCGGAGAAAATAATTTTTATTTAATTGTTGAAGGGGATGTAAATGGTAATGGTTTATTAGATATTGGAGATGTTTCAGCTGCATATAGTGCTTTTAGAAATAATTCTTTAGGAATTACTAATAATTTAGATTTTTGCTATTTAAAGTCTGCTGAAGTAAATGATACGGATGGATTAGATATTGGGGATATATCAATGTTATATAGTAAATTTAGAGATAATATGTAAGGAGATATGATATGAAGAATAAATTATTTGTTTTGTTATTATGCTTTTTTCCATTGTTTGTTAATGCTTCAAATAATTTGACAATTTCATGTGAAAAAACTAGTTTGTTAGTTAATGAAACTACTAAATGTAAAATTATTGCTGATTCTGATTATGGTGTTACAGGCGTTTCCGGAACTATTAAATTATCAAGTGCTTTGAATTTGGTTTCTATTGAACACAATACTGCTTTTCAGGGTGGTGCTAGTAATGGAGTAATTTCATTGTACACAGATTCTAGTAATGCAAAATCTGGTTCATTTGTTGTTGTTAAGAATTTTGTTATAAAAGCTAAAAGTGTTTCTAATAATGAAACAATAACAGTAAATAAACCTGTTTTTGCGAGAGATTCTAGTGGTAATTTTGCATCTGTTAATATTAGTTCGAATACTGTATCATTGAGTATAAGAGTTCCATCAACTGATAATTCCTTGAAATCTTTAAATATTGATGGTACTTCCGCTAATATAAGCAATGGAAAATTTAGTTTAACAACTGATAAATCGGTTGTTACTATTAAAGCTGTTGCTAATGATAGTAAAGCAAAAGTTAGTGGTGCTGGAAAAGTGAATGTTAAATATGGCACTAATACTTATAATGTTGTTGTTACTGCTGAAAATGGTTCTAAAAAAACTTATCCTGTTGTTATTACAAGAAAAGATAATAGAAGCAGTGATAATAATCTTAAATCTTTGTCTATAGAAGGTGAAACATTATATCCTAGTTTTTCTTCTGATAATACAAAATATAGTATTAGTACTGATAAAGATAATTTAGTAATTGATGCTGTTGCTAATGATAGTAAAGCAAAAGTTAGTGGTACTGGAAAAGTAAATGTTAAATATGGCACTAATACTTATAATGTTGTTGTTACTGCTGAAAATGATAGTAAAAAAGCTTATGAAATTGTTATTAATAGAAATGATAGTAGGGATTCTGATAACACATTGAAATCATTAACTATTTCTGATGGTAAATTAAACCAAAAATTTGATTCAGAAATTTTGGAATATACTCTTTATGTTTTAAAGTCAATTGATAAAATTACAGTAAGTCCTATAATTAATAGTGAAAAAGCAAGTTTTGTGACTGGCTATGGTGAAAGAGAAATTGATTTAAGCGAAGATATAGATATTGTTGAAATAAAAGTTTTAGCTGAAAATGAAACTGAAAGGACATATAAAATTAATATTAATAGAGTAGAAAAATATTTGTCTTCAAATACTAATTTAAGTGAATTTAGTATTTCTAATCATGAGATTAATTTTGATAATGATAATAATCTTTATTATTTAGAATTAGGTAGTGATGAATCTTCTCTTAAAATTAATGCTGTTCCCGAAGATTCTGATAGTGTTGTAACAATTGAAGGAAATAATGAATTAAAAAACAATTCACTTGTTTTAGTAAATGTCAAATCTACCGATGGAACTGTAAAGTCATATGCTCTTGTTGTAAAACAAGATGAAAAAAATAATAGCTTTATTTATATAATTTTTGCTATTATTTGTGTATTAATGTTTTTCTTAGGAATTTTTTGTGAAAGAAAAGATTTATTTAAGCATAATAAAAGTTCACATTAATTGTGAACTTTTTGTTTATTTTTTTATTTTATATCGATGAATTTCTTTGATTGTTTTTGTTCTTCTTTAGGGAAACTAATTTTTAGAACTCCATTATAGAATTTAGCATCAATTGTGCTTTCATTAATGTTTCCAACGTTAAATTGTCTTTTGAATGTTCCAAATGTTCTTTCTTTTCTATAGTAGTTCTTTTCTTTTTCTTCTTTATCTTCATGTTTAGTTGCTGCTATAGTAAGAATTCCATCATCTAAATCAACTTTTACATCTTCTTTGTTGAAACCTGGAATATCCATTTCTATATGAACTTTACCACCTTTTTCATAAATGTCGCATTTCATGTCGTTCTTTGGCATTTTTGGCATTGGTACAAAATCATCAAAGAAATCATCTAAATAAAACTTTTCTGGTAATAAACTCATAACTTTCATCTCCTTACAATTATAATTATACTCAATAATTAGCACTTGTCAATAGTAAGTGCTAATTATTTTAAAAAAATTTGGTATTTATTTACATTATTATTTTATTCAAATTTGTAAACAATATAACTAGGAGGATAAAAACATGAAAGAAACACCAAATATCATTACAATTAAAGATCTTTTATATATAGATGATATGTTGAATTGGAACTTTATAATGAATAAAAAAATATATTCTTTTTTGGAATGCGTTTGTGATAGTGAAATTGAAGAAATATTAATTAAAGCTAAAAAAATGCATGCTAAACATTATAAAGAATTATTAAGTATTTTAGAATAGGAGAAATTATGAAAGAAATAAAAAATGAAAAAGAAGAAATTAATAATGACGAATGTATGAATGATGAAGATTTATTAAATGACATAATGTTATGTGAAAAGAATATATCTAATAGTTATAGTGTTGCTATAAATGAAATGAGTAATAAATATTTATATAAAAAAATTATGAATATTTTTGAAGATACTAAAGATTTAGCTAGAGATATATTTAATCTAATGTTTTCTAAAGGATGGTATATACTAACTCCTGAAGAAGAAAATAAAATAACTAAATCATATACTAAATATTCTGATAAACTTAAGGAATTAAGTTAACATATTTATAAAAATATTACTTTAATTTGTAATATTTTTTGGTTTGTATATTTTATTTGACAAAAACATATAATTAGATTATTATATAATCGAATTATGGGGTGCAAATATGAAAAAGGATAAAAAATTTCTTAATACACTATATAATAATTTAAATGGTTTAAGTAATAAAAAGAAAGAAAAAATAATAAATAAATATCAAGAAATTATTACAAAAGAAAAAGAAAGTGGAAAAAATATTATAACTATTTTAAAAGAATTAGGTAATCCAAAAGATATTGCTTTAAAAGAAATAGAAAATGAAAAAGTAAGTTCTATTGTTATATTTAAAAATAATAATTTTTCTAAGTTTAAAGAATTCTTAATTAAAGATAGAAAGATTGAATTTAGAAAAAAAGATAAAAACGATGAAAAGCGCAAATTTAAAGATAAAGTAAATGTTGTTAAAGTTACAAATGAATATATCAATGAAGATATTAAAGTAAAAAAGAATAATAAGAATATTAAATTATTTAAAAAGAAAAATAAAATTGATAAAGTAAAAGTTGATATTGAAGATGTTAAAGAAGAAATATCTAAGATTTGTGATGATGTTTCATCTAATTTTAAAGAAGAAGACATAGATGTTGTTAGTACTATTAGTGATAAGAGAGTCTTTGAGAGTAAAAAATCTAGAAGAAAAAGAATATTTATTAGTGTTATTAGTATATTAATACTTGTATTTGTTTTGTTTATATTCTTATGGGTTAATATTATGTTTTTAGCTAGTTTATTTGCTTTTTTAGATGGTGTAAGGTTAATTGGATTAAATATTGCTTTATTAGGCTTAAATGCTTTAGTTTTTTGGTTATTTATTATGCTTAATAAACTTATTTTTAGGAAGAAAAACAATTATAAATTAAATTTAATTATTATAGTATCTTCTACTATAATAATTGCTTTAGGTGTAGCTTTAATTTTTTATAAAATATATCATACTCAAGAAATTCAAGATGTTAGTGAAAAATATAGTATGACAAGTGTTTATGATAAACTTGATTTACCTAATGATGAATCAAAAAAGTATTATATTACTTTTAATGCAAATTATAATAATGATTATGTAATTGAATATGATGAAAATTTAAAAAATCAGATTAAATTAGAAGTTAAGTATTATGAAAATTATTATGACTATTATGTAAAAAAATCTAGTAATAGCATTTATATATCTTTAAAAATTGATGATAGAGATAGAATAAGTAGTTATATTTCTGACTTTAAAGACGGAAAAATATATAGTACTGATGAATTAAGTAGATATACTGTTAAAATTACAATTAATGAGAATGATAAAGATAGGCTAGAAATAATACACTAGTCTTTTTTTATTTCATCAATTTTTGATTTAAGTTCTTCAACCATGTTTGTAAGAGTATCTAAATCTATTGAGTGATTAGGATAAACTTGTTTTATGATTTTTTTGATTGTTTCTATATTATATACTGGTGGATTATATAAACATTTAACTTCTTTTGAATTTATATTTATTATTCCACCCTTTATTCTTCCTTCAATAATATTTTGAGAGGCTGCATTTGTTAGGATTGTTTGTCCTAAAAGTATAATCCAGTTTCCAAGCATATTTTGTTCAGGTGCTGTAAGATTATCTACAAGTAAGAGTCCAAGTATAAAACTAATTGATGTTGATAGTCTTGGATTAGTATTAAATATTTCGTGGAAACTTTTATTCATATTTAATTGTATGTTTTTGGACAATAAAAAAACTCAAGAAATCTTGAGTTTATTTGCAAATGGCGCCCGATGTAGGACTCGGACCTACGACCTAACGGTTAACAGCCGTGCGCTCTACCGACTGAGCTAATCGGGCATTTGCATAAATAATTATAATGTATGTTTTTTTATTTGTCAACAAAAATGTAGACTTTTATTAATAAAATTGATAAAATTAGTATGAAAAAGATGAGGGAAAACGTATGAATAATGATTTTGAAATTGTTGAACTTGGAAATGAAAAAGATAATACTGTAAAAGAAGAAGATTCTAGTAATGAATTAAGATATAGTATTTTAGATACTTATGGTGAAAACTTAAGTAGAAAAGAATATGTTACAAATCCTGCTATTGGAAGAGAGCATGAAATAGAACAAACTATTGAAATTTTATTAACACCTGAAAAAAGTGCATTACTTGTAGGTAAAGCTGGTGTTGGTAAAACTGCAATTGTAGAAGGTATTGGATATAGGATGGTAACTGGTACTATTCCTAATGCTTTAAAACCTTATGAGTTAATAAAAGTTAATATTTCAAGTTTACTTGGAGAAACTAAAATAGGGGAAGGTCAGTCAGAAAATAGACTTCAATTATTAGTAGAAGAATTGAAACATAAAAAAAATATAATATTGTTTATAGATGAAATTCACTTACTTGTAAATAGAAATACATCTAATATGAGTATTGACTTTGCAAATATGCTAAAGCCTGGCTTGGACCGTGGAGAAATTAAGATGATTGGTGCTACAACATATGAAGAATTTGAAGCTTACATTTTAAGAGATAGAGCTTTCTTACGTCGTTTCTTGAAAGTTGATGTTGCTGAACCTACGGAAGAACAATGTGTAGCTATTTTGATGGGTACTTATCCTAAATATGAAAAGAGAACTGGTATTAAAATAGGCTATACTGATTTTATACGTGAGAAAATATTTAAATTTATAGTTGAAATGACAGATGAATATAAAAGAATATATGAAATAGGAAATAGATATCCTGATATTGCATTAACTATTGTTATGAGTGCGTTTTCTATGGCATTATATGATAATGAAACAGAAGTTAAAATTAAACATTTTTATAAGGCTATTAAAAGAACTAAAGTTATATATGAAGATTCTAAAGTAAAGGAAATTGCTAGATTTAAAGAAGTATTTAAAGATTTAATAAAAGAAGAAAATCTTAATTTAGATGAAATTAATTAAACTTACAAAATTTGTAAGTTTTTTATTTTTATTTCTTTTTTTTATTATGATTATTAAATTTTTAATTATAGAAAAAATTATTTTGATTTATATTTTTACTATTAAAATCTAATTTTGTCAATTTGATATTATTTTTATAAATATGTATACTCCTTTTTATGAAGGGAGAAATGATGGAAAAAATAATTAAGGTTAGAAATGTTAATAAGTATATTGGAGACAGAAAGATATTAGATAATATTAATTTTGATGTTTATAAAGGGGAAATTGTCGGTTTAGTTGGACCTAATGGAGCAGGTAAATCTACATTACTTAAAATAATGAGTGGTCTTTATTCTAGTGATGGTGAGATTATATATGATGGATATGATTTAAGAAAAGATTTTGAGAAGGCTATGTCTATTGTTGGTACTTTGATAGAGTACCCAGATATGTATGGAAATTTGAGTGGAAAAAAGAATTTAAGTCTATATAAATCTATGTTTAACAATATAAGCGATGATAGTATAAATAGTATAGTAAAAATGGTTGAAATGGAGACATTTTTAAAACGTAAGTTTAAGACTTATTCTCTTGGTATGAAGGAAAGGTTAGGAATTGCAAATAGTCTTTTAAATAAACCTAAAATTCTTATTTTAGATGAACCTACTAATGGACTTGATCCTTTAGGGGTAAAAAAAGTAATGAAATTACTTAAAAATATGAGTGATACTACTATTATAATTTCTTCTCATATGCTTAGTGAAATAGAAGATTTATGTACAAAAATTATTTTTATAAATGATGGTAAGATAGTAAGTATTAAATGTAATGATAATAGTGTAAAAAAAAGAAATGTTATATTTGAGGTAGATGATTATTCTAGAGCTAGGATGTTACTTAATAATTATTGTATAAATGAAGAATTAGAGGTATATGAAAGTGATGAAAAAATTAGTGAACTTAATAGAGAATTAGTTTTAAATAATATTAATGTTTATCGTATAGTAGAGCACAATAAAAGTTTAGAGCAGGAGTTTTTTGATATGGTAGGTAATAATGATAAAACTTGTTAAAAATGAATTTATAAAGATTGGATATTTTAAATTAAATTTACCTTTTGTTATATTTGCAACTGTAATATTGGTAATGAAAGAAGTTGAAAGTTTAAGTTTTGATAAAATTTATTCTTTAATATCATTTATTGGTCTTTGTAATTGTGCTTTATTTGGAGGAATTATTTCTAATGAAATAGAGAATGGTACTTTTAGAATGTATTTAACAAAGCCAGTTAAGAGAAATAAGGTATATTTGTCTAAATATATTATGATGGGATTTTATACTTTTATTTTATCTTTGTTTATATATTTTGCGTTTGTTTTGATAATCAGAAATTTTGAATTTAAAATATTATTTAAATATTTAATATATACTTTACCTTTATATTTATTAAATTCAATAATAATATTTGTATCAACAATAATAAGAAATACAGCAATAGTTGTGAGTATTTGCATATTTTTATTAGTATTTTCTTTAGTAATAGTTCAAATATTATTTGGCTTGAATTTTAAAATTATGGAATATAGTTTTTTACCTTATTTAGATTTTTCTATATTTAATGATAAAAGTAGTTTAAATGATATAAATGCTTCTTTTGATGTTAATTTATCTTTAAAGAAAGGAATTATTGTTGATATTGTTAATATGATATTAATATATTTATTTGGCTCTTTTATATTTATAAATAAGGATATTAAGAATTAAAAAAGACTATTTATAGCCTTTCCTTTGATAATATTCTAGTAGTTCTTTAAATCTTGTATAGTGGACTATTTCTCTTTGTCTTAAAAAACTTAGTGGTGCAAGAATGCTTTCATCATCAGTTAAATCCATTAAGTTTTCATATGTAGCTCTTGCTTTTTCTTCTGCAGCCATATCTTCATGTAAATCAACTATTGGGTTTCCTGAACATGCGATGTATGCAGATGTAAATGGAATTCCATTTGGGTCCATTGGAAATACTCCTTTATTGTGTTCTGTATACCATGCTTCTAAACCTGCTTTTTTAACTTCTTCTATGCTGGCGTCTTTAATTAATTGTCTAATCATTGTACATATCATTTCTACATGTCCTAGTTCTTCAGTTCCAATATCAGATAGCAATGCTTTTCCTTTATTATCAGGCATTGTAAATCTTTGGGTTAAATATCTTAGCGATGCTCCTAGTTCTCCATCTGGTCCTCCAAATTGTGCTACTAGTAGTTTTGCCATTCTTAAATCTTTTTGCTTTACGTTAACTGGATATTCTAACATTTTTTCGTATTTAAACATATTAATTTCCTCCTTTGTCCCATGGCCAAGGATTATTTATCCATGTCCACTTGTCACTACTATTTACATTATTTGAATATAATGGACCATATTCATTAATGTATTTATTTTTGTATTCTTCTAGTTTTCTTTTATATTCTTGAAATATTTTTAATATATTTTTGTCTTCTGGATAAATATCTAAATATAAATTTAGGTCTTTAAGAGCAAACGTATACATTTGAATTATATAAAGTAATTCATCTTTTGTATTATTTACTTTTAAATTATAAGCATAATTTTTATATTTAGAATATAAGTTCTTAAACATATTTCCTTTATTAAATCCTTCATTTGGCTCATAAAGAGTATTATCTCTATTAAAATTAATACTATCTACATTAATATTTATATTTGAATCTATGTCTGTTTTAAAGTTAAATTCATGTTCATCAATGAAGTAATTATTGTCTTCATCAAAATACATATTCATATCACCTTCCTAGACTATTGTATGAAAACTTTTTATTTGTCGTATAGACTATTTCCTTAAAAATGTGTAAAATGTTTAAAAATACTTGTATATATTTTTCTATTAATGTTACAATGAGTATGGTGATATGAATGCAATATAAAATAACAACTTATTCAGAAGAAGAAACAATTGAATTGGCACAAAATATTGAAAGTGAAAAGTTTCCTAATATGGTTATATGTTTAGAAGGAGATCTTGGAAGTGGAAAGACTGTTTTTGCTAAGGCTTTTGCGAGGGCTTTAGAAATAACTGATAATATTACATCTCCAACTTTTAATATTATTAAAGAATATGATGCTGGAGAAATGAAATTGTTTCATATGGATGTTTACCGTTTAAGTGATATTAAACAAGATATTGGAATAGAAGAATATTTTACTAAGAAGGGAATTTGTATTATTGAATGGTCTGATTTGATTGAAGATATTTTACCTAAAAATAGACTTGATATTAGAATTAGAATAATTGATGAAAATACAAGACAATTTATAATTAATCCTCATGGAAGTAAATATGAAGATTTATGTGAAAGAGTATTGTAATCTTTACAACAATAAAAGATAAAGACTCTTTTTTTTTGATTCAAAATAGTGTAAAATATTTATAGAATAAAGAGGAGGATTTATGAAAGCATTAAACGAAAAAGAATTAAAAAATATAGATGCTTATTTTAGAGCGGCAAATTATTTATCTGTTGCTCAATTATATTTAAAGGATAATCCATTGTTAAAAGAAAGATTAACTTTAGATCATATCAAGCCTAATGTAGTAGGTCATTGGGGTACAGCTCCTGGACAAAATTTTATATATGTTCATTTGAATAGAATTATAAAGAAAAATAAATTAGATATGATTTATGTTTCTGGACCTGGACATGGTGGACAATCTATAGTGTCAAATGTATATTTAGAGGGAAGTTATAGTGAAATTTATCCTAATATTACTGAGGATGAAGAGGGATTAAAAAAATTATGCAAACAATTTAGTTTTCCAGGTGGAATATCTTCTCACGTTGCTCCAGAAACTCCTGGTAGTATTAATGAAGGTGGAGAACTTGGTTATTCTCTTGCTCATTCATATGGTGCTGTTTTGGATAATCCTAATTTGATTGTTGCATGTGTAGTAGGGGATGGAGAAAGTGAAACTGGACCTTTAGCTGCTTCGTGGCAACTAAATAAAATTATAAATCCTTTAACTGATGGTGTAGTTTTACCAATATTACATTTAAATGGATATAAAATAGCAAATCCAACTATATTTGCTAGAATGCCAAAGGATGAATTAATAAAATATTTTCAAGGATGCGGATATATTCCTTATATAGTAGAAGCATCTACTACTGCTAAAATGCATGAAATGATGGCAAAAACATTAGATAGATGTATAGCACAAATTAAAGAAATTAAATCTAAATCTAAATTAAATAAAAGAGCCAAATTTCCAATGATTATTCTTAAAACACCTAAAGGATGGACTGGCCCTAGAATGGTGGATAAAAAACAAATCGAAGGTTCATTTAGATCTCATCAGGTACCAATTTTAGTTGATAAGAATCATCCAGAGAATGTAAAAATTTTAGAAGCTTGGCTTAGAAGTTATAAACCTGAAGAACTATTTGATGAAAAGGGTAAATTAAGAAAAGAAATAAGGGCTATAGCACCTACTGGTAATTATAGAATGGGTATGAATCCTCATGCTAATGGAGGCAAATTATTAGAAGAGTTAAATATTCCTGATTTTAGAAATTATGCTATTGATGTAAAGAAACCTGGTGAAGTTGTAACTCAGGATATGATGGAGTTAGGTAGATTTATAAGAGATATTGTAAAATTAAATGAAGATAAAAAGAATTTTAGAATATTTGGTCCAGATGAGGCATTGTCTAATAGATTAAATCATGTATTTGAAGTAACTAATAGACAATGGAATGGAATTACTTATAATACTGATGAATTCTTAAGTCATTCTGGTAGAGTGATTGATTCAGTTTTATCTGAACATGCTTGTGAAGGAATGTTAGAAGGTTACTTGTTAACTGGTAGACATGGATTCTTTCATAGTTATGAAGCTTTTATTAGAATTGTAGACTCTATGGCTTCTCAGCATGCAAAATGGTTAAAAGTTTGCAGAGAATTACCATGGAGGCAAGATATTGCGTCTTTGAACTATATTTTAGCTTCATATGTTTGGCAGCAAGATCATAATGGATTTACGCATCAAGATCCTGGATTCTTAAATCATTTAGTAACTAAAAAAGCTGATACTGTTAGAATATATTTACCTCCTGATACTAATACTTTAATTTCATGTTTTGATCATTGTATTAGAACTAAGAATTATATTAATGTAATTGTTGCTTCTAAACACCCAAGACCACAATGGTTAACCATGGATGAAGCAATTAAGCATTGTACTAAAGGCTTAGGTATTTGGAAATTTGCTAGTAATGATGATGGAAATACTCCTGATTTAGTAATGGCTTGTGCAGGTGAAACTCCAACAGTAGAAACTCTAGCTGCTGTTAAAATATTAAGAGAGAATTTCCCTGAATTAAAAATTAGAGTAGTTAATGTCGTTGATTTGATGAAACTAGAAAGCAGTGAAAATCATCCACATGGACTTGATGATGAAGAATATGATAGTATATTTACTAAAGATAAACCAATTATATTTGCATTTCATGGTTATCCACATTTGATTCATCAATTAGCTTATAAGAGAACAAATAAAAATTTACATGTTCATGGATATTTGGAAGAAGGTACTATTACTACTACTTTTGATATGAAAGTTCAAAATAAATTAGATAGATTTAATTTAGTTATGGATGCTTTAAAATATTTACCAGAGTTAGGTGATAAGAGAACTTCATTGAATGAATGGTGTAAAAATAAACTAATCGAACATAAGGAATATATTCATGAATATGGTGAAGATATGCCTGAAATTAAAAATTGGAAATGGGAAGATTAATTGATATTTCATTTAAAATAAACTCTTAAAACAAGAGTTTATTTTTTTATGTAAAATATTAAATAAAAACTTTCTATTGTGTAGAAAGCTTTTATAATCACTTAGTAATAGTTTTATTTAAATTGTTGGCGTTTGTTTTCTTTTTTAGCAAGTACCCAATCGTATGTGTTTTTAACTAATGTACTTCCACAATATTCACATTTATCAGCTGCTTTTCCTTTTACAGGTGCTCCACAACTTGGACAATTTTTAACTTCTTTATGTGTTATTGTACTAATAAATGTTAATTCATATGTTATGTCAATTTTTTTAGTGTTTGTTCCTCTAACAACTTTTTCTTCACTGTCCACTACATAATCATAGAAGTTAACTCTCAAAATACATGTTAATGTAATTTTTTCTCCTTCAAGGTTAATTGAATTTATGTCAATACTATCCATTACAAAATCAGACATAATATTCTTTTGTTTTTTTGCTTTTAAGACTTTTAATTGAGAATTATATGTATTATATAATTCATCTGATAACATTTCTCTTAGTGCTTTAGTATCAAAATTACTCCATGCTTTTTGAACATTTAAATATGTTTGATACGCATCATTTAGGAAACGTTGTTTATTAAAGTCAGGGAGTATTTTCTTTATTTCTTCTTCTGAAACTGAATCAAAGTTTAATGGAATATCAGCATTGCTTGATATATGTATTTTTGTCTTATTGCTTGAACGAATTAATATTATCATAATAACAAAAATAATAAATGCTACAAATGATCCTCCACTGCTTGAACTTGATCTTGAACTATCATAACTGTCACTGCTTGAGCCCCAATCCCAACTGCTGCTTCCGCTATCCCAGCCACTACTTCCGCTGTCCCAACTTCCTCCTGAATCATAACTTGAGTCCCAACCGCTATCTGCCTTTATTTCATTTTGCCTAATACAATAAATGAAGCAAGTAAAAAGTATAATCATAACAGACAAATATTTAATAATCTTGTTTTTCATTTTACCTCCATATTTTACTGATTAAAGTATACCATATTGGTTTAAAAATAAAAACAATTTTGTCATAAAAAAACTCCTTTAGGAGTTTTTATAATATTTCCATTTTTGTTATTATATAGTCATAATCTTCAACATTAAATGTAGTTCCACAATATTTGCATTTTCCATTGTTATTAACATCTACACTTGCACCACATCCTGGACATCTTCTTATTTCATTATATTTTTCTGCATTAAGTTTTTTTGTAAAAGTAATATAATGATTTTTTTCTATTCTTCTTGTGTTTTCTCCACTAATATATTCTCCATTACCATCTAAAAAGTAATCCATATATCTTGATGTTAATATTATATTAACATTTATATTTTCTTCATCAACATTGTATCCACTTATGTGTGTTGATTTTACATTCATTTCATCAAATATTCTTGTGTAACCTTTACGACTATATTCTTTAGTTAATTCTTCATATTTTAAATAAATATCTTCATTTAGAAAATGTTTAACGCTACTCATATCATTTTCCATAATTGCATCTAGTATCATTATGAATATATGATCCACTTTAGTTAAAAATGTTCCCTCTGAAAAATCTTTATCATACTCAGCTATTTCTTCTAACATATTTCACCTCTATATTTATATCTAAAGTATAACATAATGAAGTTTATTTTTGAATATTATATTATTTTTTATAATTTAATATTTCTTCACTATCATCTAAATGTATTTTTTCTTTTCCGATTATTTGATAGTTTTCATGACCTTTTCCTAAAACTAAAAGTATGTCATCTTTTTTCATAATATCAAGTCCATGTTTTATGGCATTTTTTCTATTTTCTATTATTTCATAATTATCTTTTTTAACACCAGATATTATATCTTCTAATATTTTATTTGGATCTTCTGTTCTTGGATTGTCACTTGTAAATATAACATAATCACTTAATTTTGTTGCTATTTCACCCATAATTGGTCTTTTTTTGGGATCTCTATCTCCTCCACAACCAACAATTGTAATAACTTTTCCTTTTTTTAATTCGTTATAAGCTGTGATAACTTTTTCTACTGCATCTGGGGTATGAGCATAATCTACAACTGCGATTCCTTTATTGACTTTGTATACTTCACATCTTCCTTTTGGAGCTTTTAATTTTGGCGTTTCTTTTAGGATATCATCTATATCTATTCCATATTGATTTACAATGCTTAACATTGTCAAATAGTTGTAAACATTAAATTTGCTTGTTAAAGGTATTGTACATTTATATATTTTATTATTATAACTAAATGATAAGTTTGTTTCACTAGGAAGAGTTTCAAAGTCTAATATTTTATAATCTCCATTTGAACCATATGTTAAAAATTTATGATTTTCTTTTTTGAATTTTTCATAATTTTTATCATCTGAGTTGGCAGTTATTATTGCATTTTCTTTAAGGTGATTTAAAATCAATAACTTTGCATTTAGATAATTTTCCATTGTTTTATGATAATCTAAATGATCTTCAGTTAAATTAGTAAATGATATGATAGAATAGTTTATTCCTGTTAATCTATCATAAGATAATGCTTGACTACTTACTTCCATAACAACTGCTTTGCATCCACATTCATAGGCATGATAAAGTAATTTATAAACTGTTAGTATATCTGGAGTAGTATTATTTAATTCGATAAAATCATCTTTATAATAATAACCAATTGTTCCAATATATGCTGTATCAATGCCTAGATTATTTAGCATTTGGTATGTCAAAAAGCAACTTGTTGTTTTACCATTAGTACCTGTAACACCAATTAATTTTAACTTATCAATATATTTTCCATAATCTTTTTTTAATAGTTCTCTTAAATATAAATCAGTATTTTCTACTTTTTCATATGGTATATTAAAGTCTATATCTTTTTCACATATTATTTTTGTTGCTCCATTTTCTATAGCTTTTTTAATAAAGTCATGACCATCTACTGTTAAACCTTTTAAAGCTATAAATGTTTGACCTTTTTGAACTTTTCTTGAATCACTTTCGTATTTAAACATTTTATTCACATCCTTAATGATATTATAGCATATTCATAATAATAAATTTTTTTCTTTTTTCCACAATAATCCACATCATTTTATAAATATTTTACATTCTATATCTTTATTTAATAATTCCTTGAATTTTTCTCCATCATTTTTGTTACCTACAATTAATCCATAATGTGTTGGGATGACTAGTGAAGGTTTTAAATTATTGATATATTCTGCTGCTTCAATATAATTCATTGTAAATGTGCCTCCGATTGGTATTAGAGCTACATCACATTTTATATTTTTAATATCAGTATTATTATCAGTATCCCCTGAAATAAATATATTTTGATTATTTATATTTAAAATATATCCAACCCAATTATTTTCAATTGGATGAAAATTTTTATTGATATTATAAGCATGAGTAGTTTTAAAAGAAAAATCATTTGATTTATAATTTTTATTTGGAATAACTAAAAGAATTTTATTTTTATCAAAATATTTTATTAATTCGTTTTCTGTATCTTGTGAACTTATAATGAATGTATTATCATTTTTGATTTTTAAAATGTCATTAATAGAGAAATGATCATAATGACTATGCGTAATAAATATATAATCTGCATCATGTATCTCATCATCTATTTGATATGGATCAATATAAATAATTTTATTATTTGTTATTTTTACACTGCTGTGTTTTAATAATTCTATTTTCATTTTATCACGTCCTATGTTAATTATAATAAATATATGATAAAAAATAAATAATGTAACATAATATAATTAGGTGACTAACTATGTGGATATTATATGCTTTATGTGCATCATTTTTTTCTGGTTTAGCATCAGTTTTATGTAAAGCAGGAGTAGATAATGTTGAAGGTGAAATTTCTACAATTATTAGAACGATTATAATTTTATTTATTTCATTTATAGTTACTTTTTATAATGGAAGTGTATGTTCTGTTGTTAATTTAAATAAAAATCAAATTTTATTTTTAGTATTATCTGGAATTTCTACTTCTTTGTTATGGTTATCTTATTTTAAAGCTTTACAATTGGGTAATGTTAGTAAAGTTGCACCTATAGATAAAACTAGTATTGTTTTAACGATGTTTTTTTCTATGTTTTTTTTAGATGAGAAAATTACTATTATTAAAATTATTTCTATTATTCTTATATTATTTGGCAGTTTTTTAACAATTAATAAAATACAGAAAGATAATGAAAATAATTCTTGGATTTTATATGCTGTGTTGACTGCTATATTTGCTAGTACTACTACAATTATTAGTAAAATTGGACTTATTAATGTTGATAGTAGTTTGGCTACTTTTATTAGAACTTTAGTTGTATTAATTTTTATTATTTTTGTTTTGATTTTTAAAAAGAAATTAAAATATTTTAAAGATATAAATAGAAATAATTTTAAATATATTGTTTTATCAGGAATTTCAACATCATTTTCTTGGCTTTGCTATTTTAAAGCATTACAAGATAATGAAGCTAGTATAGTATTTACTATTGAAAAGATGAGTTTAGTAGTTGTTATTGTTTTATCATATTATTTTCTCAATGAAAAAATAAGTAAGAAATCTTTAATTGGAATAATTATTATTACTATTGGAACTGGTATTTTATTATTTTAAATAAAATGATATAATGTTTTTGGAGTGAAGTATATGAAAAATAAAGAAAAAGAAGAAATTAAAAAAATTAAAGAAAAGTCTAAAGGATTTTTTGGAGAATTTAAAACATTTATTCAAAGAGGAAATGTTATGGATTTAGCTGTAGGTGTTGTTATAGGTACAGCTTTTAGTAGTATTGTTAACTCTCTTGTAAATGATATTATTATGCCTTTAGTTGGAGTAATAATAGGTGGATATGATTTTTCAGGATTAAGCATTAAAGTAAAAGATGCCACTATTAATTATGGAATGTTTATTCAAAATATTATTAACTTTTTAATTATTGCTTTTTGTATTTTTATTGTTGTTAAGTTAATGAATAAGTTATTTGATAAACATAAAAAGGAACAAGAAAAAGAAGAGAAAAAAGAAGAAGTTAAAAAAAGTGATGAGGTAATCTTATTAGAAGAAATAAGAGATTTATTAAAAAAGAAATAATAGGTGTTTTATGGGATTTAGATTTAGAAAAGTATTTAATATAAATGGGTTTCATATTAATTTGAGTAAAAAAGGAATTGGATATAGTATAGGTAATAAATTCTTTAGAATTGGAAAGACTGCCAATGGAAAAGTAAGAAAGACTGTAACTTTGCCCGGAACGGGATTATCTCATGTTAGTGAGAAAGATGAAAAAAATATAAATAAGTTAGTAAAAAATAAAAAATCCTTGAAGGAAATGTCTTTTGATGAGTTAATTGATTCAACTGCTGATAAGATTGATAAGAATTTATAGTATGGAAAATAAAATATATTTATTTAGAAATCGTTGCGAATATTTTAAAGTTTTAACAAAAGATGATGTCATTAATATAATTGGTGAGTTTGGTTCTTTAAAAGTTACTTTATTAAATTCATATAGAAAAAATAAAAATTATATAGTTATATCAATTGATAATATAATTTTTGATAAATGTGTTAATGAAGAAGAAAAATATTTAAAAAAAGAATTTGATAAAAAAAGTATTGATAATGTTGATATTATGTATAAAGAAACATTAAAATATGTTAACTCTAAAAATAAAAAATGTGTTATTGAAGGAAAGAATTTAATATATATAGATATTCTTAATATAATTAAAGGAAGAGTAATTGTTGAAAGAACTAATACTTTAAGATGCTATTTTAATATGGTTATGAGCGATTATAAAAATTCAAAATTAAATGTTAAAGAATCTATTAAACAATTTTTTGTTTCTTTGATAAGTAGATTAAATATTGTTTTTAATAAAATTGATATAGAGAATTTTATTAAAAAATTAGATAGTTATAAGGAGTAAATTTATGAAAAAGAAAAATATTATTTTTATATCAATTATAGTTTTATTAATAGTGATAATTATAGTTTTGTTAAATATTCCAGATAAACTATATTATAATGATAGTTTAATTATGTCTTTACCTGATTATAGAGACAATGATTGTTATTTTTATGGCGAAAATAAAGATTATACTGACTATTGTAAATTTTATTTTAAGAAAAATATAGAAGAATCTATAAAAGAAAATAAAAAATTTGTTAAAGTTGATTCAGATAATATATCACTTGTTAAAGAATATTTTGATAATTATAATGATGCAGTAAAAAATGCTGATTTCTTTGATAAATATGATTTTGATATTTCTCAAATTGAAGAAAATGATTATGTTTATATTCTTGATAAAAGTAATGAAAATGAAAGTTTAGAAAAATTTGATTTTTATAATTTATATTATTATGATGCTTCAAAAAATATTGTTTATTATATTCATAATAATATATAAGATAAACAACTGTTTATCTTTTTATTTAGGAAGTAATTATGAATGAGATAGAAAAATTATTTGATTATTTGAATTTAAAAAATAAAGAAATTAAAGGTGATATATTAATTGGATGTGGTTGTATTGATACTTTTATTCCTTTAGAGTGTGTAAAACTATTTAATGATTATAATTATAAAAAAATATTATTTACAGGTTATAAAGGAAAAGGAACAATTGGAAAAATTAAAAAAAGTGAGGCAGAAATTTTTAGAGATATAGCAATTAAAAATGGAATTAATAAAGATAATATTTTGATAGAAGATAAATCTATGAGTACATATTCAAATATAAAAAAATGTTTTAAGATTTTGAAAAATGAAGATTATAAAAATATTATGGTTGTTCATAAACCTTATGTAAATAGAAGATTAAATTTGATTATTAAAAAATATAATAATATTTGTGTGCATAATTATAATATGAGTTTTAATGAGTTTGCTAAAAAGTCTAGTATGAGTAAAAAGCAAATAATAGAAGAAATGGTTGGTGAAATTTATTTGCTAAAAAATATTCATAGAGTTAAAATTGAAAAAAATATTCTTAAAATATATTATAATTTAATTAATGAAGGTTATAAAAAATATGTTTATTTATTTGATAATTTAATTTATAAATTTTATGTTTAATGTTGTATAATTGATTTGAGGTGAATTTTGATGAAAATTTCTACTAGAGGAAGATACGCTCTTAGAGTTATGATAGATTTAGCTATTAATGGAAAAGAAAATTATATATCACTTAAAGATATAGCTAATAGACAAGAAATAAGTATGAAATATTTAGAACAAATTGTTTCTATATTAAATAAAGCTGGTTTAGTTGATACATTAAGAGGAAATAATGGAGGTTATAAATTAAATAGAAAACCTAGCGAATATAGAGTAGGAGATATATTGAGAGTTGCTGAAGGTGATTTGACTCCAGTTTATTGTGTACATGAAGAATGTTCTAGAAAGAAAAATTGTAAAACTTATTCCTTTTGGAAAGGTTTAGATCAAGTTATAAGTGATTATGTTGATAGTAAGACTTTAGATGATTTAATTAAATAAATCTTTTTTATTTTGCGTTATTCCTATTGACTAGGTAGGAAAAAAATAGTATAATTCCTATTGAATTGGTAGGAAAGGAAAAATAAAATGAAAAATGTATATTTTGATAATGCAGCTACTACTAAATTGGATAGTGATGTGTTAAATGATATGATGCCTTACTTAACTGATAATTATGGTAATGCATCATCTATATATAAACTTGGAAAAACTTCAAGAAAAGCAGTTGAAGAAGCACGTGAGAAAGTTGCTAATATATTAAATTGTAAACCTAATGAAATATATTTTACAGCTGGTGGAAGTGAGAGTGATAATACTGCAATTAAAGGGATAGCTAGAGCTAATAAAAGTAAAGGCAATCATATAATTACTTCTAAAATTGAACATCCTGCTGTATTAGATAGTTGTTATGATCTTGAAAAAGAAGGATTTGAAGTAAGCTATATTTCAGTTGATGAAAATGGAACAATTGATTTAGAAGAATTAAAAAAAGAAATAAAGCCAACAACAATTTTAATTAGTGTTATGACTGCTAATAATGAGATTGGAACTATACAACCTATTAAAGAAATAGGAAAAATTGCTCATGAACATAATATTTATTTTCATACTGATGCTGTACAAGCAATAGGTAATATTAAAATAGATGTAAATGAAATGAATATTGATAGTTTATCTTTGTCTGGACATAAGTTTTATGGACCTAAAGGAATAGGTGCATTATATGTTAAGAATGGAGTAAGTTTTAACAAGTATATTTCTGGAGGACATCAAGAAAGAAATAAAAGAGCTGGTACTGAAAATGTCGCTGGAATTGTTGGACTTGCAAGTGCTATGGAAAGAGCATATAAAGAATTAGATGAACATAATAAAAAAATAAGTGAATTAAGAGATTATTATGAATCAAGTATTCTTGAAAAAATCCCTTATGTTAAAGTAAATGGTAATGTTAAAAATAGATTACCTGGTAATAGTAATATTTCTTTTAGATATATTGAAGGAGAAGGTTTACTTTTAAATTTAGATTTAAAAGGTATTTGTGCTTCTAGTGGTAGTGCATGTACTTCTGGATTTTTAGATCCTTCTCATGTATTACTTGCTATTGGTTTGCCTCATGAAATTGCTCATGGTTCATTAAGAATATCTATTGGAAAATATAATACTAAAGAAGAAATAGATTATTTGATTGATAGTTTAGTTGAAATAGTTAATAAATTAAGAAATATGTCTCCATTGTGGGAAGAATTTATGGAAGGAGAAAATAAATAATATGGATTATTCAGATAGAGTAATAGACCATTATACTAATCCAAGAAATGTTGGTAAAATAGATGATGCTTCTGGTATTGGAGAAGTTGGAAATTCTGTATGTGGTGATATTATGAAAATGTTTATTAAAGTAGAAAATAATATTATCACAGATGTTAAGTTTAAAACATTTGGATGTGGAGCTGCGATAGCTACTAGTAGTGTATCTACTGAAATGATTAAAGGTAAAACTCTAGAGGAAGCATTAGAATTAAAAAATGTTGATGTAGTTAAATCGCTTGATGGTCTTCCACCTGTTAAGTTACATTGCTCAGTATTAGCAGAAGAAGCAATACATGAGGCAATTGCAGATTATTATAGAAAAGAGGGAAAGATGAGTGAAGAAGAGATAGTTTCTAAATGTAAATTAAAACCACATCACTGTCATTTGAAAAACAACTGATAAAGTTGTTTTTTTGTGTTAAAATATATAAAAGCAACTGAATGTTTACAAAAAACAACTAATAATTGGTAGTTTGCAACTGGTTTACTAGATATAATTTATCTGTAAAAAAGGAGGAGTTTGATAATGAATAATTTATCAGAAAACTTAAAAAGAATTAGAAAGGAACATAATTTATCTCAAGAAACATTAGCTGAACAATTAGGAGTTTCAAGACAATCTGTTTCTAAATGGGAAAGTTCACAAGCTTATCCTGAAATGGAAAAAATAGTATTAATATGTAAATTATATAATGTAGGAGTAGATGATTTATTAAATGGAAATATTAAAAAAATAGAAAAAGAACAAAAATCTAAAATTAATGTTAGTAAATATATTAATGATTTTCTTAATTATATGAGTAAAGTTTTTGATGTATTTTCTAGTATGAAGTTTAAAGATAAAGTTAAATGTTTATTTGAACAAATAATAGTAATTGGAGTTCTTGCACTAATTTTTAGTTTAATTAATGGGCTATTTTCTGATTTCTTTTATAGTATCAGTGAGAATTTTAATTTAAATTCTAGAGTATTTTATGGATTTATTGATATTTTAAGTGATATTTATAATATATTTGCTGTGATTTTTGGGGCAGTAATTGTATTTCAATTATTTAAAATTAGATATTTAGATTATTATGTTATTGCTACTAGTGAAGAGGATACTACAAATGACATTAATGAAGAAGAAATAACTGAAAATAAAAAAGTAACATTAAATAAAGAAGAAAAAATCATTATAAGAGATCCTAAACATTCTAGTTATAGATTTATTAATGGATTATTTAAAATAGTTACTTTCTTTGTTAAAATGTTTCTTATATTTATTGCGATATTTATTGCATTTGGAGTTATATGTAGTGCTATAGCATTTGTATTATCTTTCTCAATTATTAAAACTGGATTATTATTTGCTGGTTTATTAATACTTAGTATTTCTTGTATAGCATTTTTAGTTAACTTTTTAGTTATGATATTAAACTTTATATTTAATAGAAGAACTAATATATTGTTATTTATAGTTTGTTTAGTTATTTCTCTTGTATTATTTGGTTCATCTTTTGGATTAGTTGCATATGGTATGACTAAATTTGATATTGTAACTATTGATGAAATAGAAGAACCAAAAGAAAAAATTATTAGTATGAGTGATGATTTATACTTTGATTATTATAATGTTGAGTATATTCCTGAAGATAGAGATAATATTAGAATTGTTTATTATGATACTGATTATCGTAAATTAAATATTGATGATGAAGAAGATAGAGTAATAATTTATTTTGAAAGTAATCATAATACTTTTAAAATAGTTAGGTATACTATAGATAATTTAAATGAGTATAAAATTCTTGATTATAATATTCTAATTAAAGTGTATGCTTCTAAAGATAATATTGAAAAGTTAAGAAATAATTTTGTGAATAGGTATTAAACATTTTATCATTATATGGTAAAATGTTTTTAGGTGATTTAAGATGAATAATTTATTTGATTTAAAAGGAAAGATAGCTTTAGTTACTGGAGCAGGATCAGGTATTGGAAAAGATGCAGCTATTTCTTATGCTTCAATGGGAGCAAATCTTGCATTATTTGGAAGAACTAAAAGTAAATTAGAAAATGTTAAAAAAGAATTAGAAAAATATAATGTTGATATATTGTTGGTTGAATGTGATATTACTAATGAAGATAGTGTTAAAAATGCAGTTGATGAAGTGATTAAACATTACAATCGTATTGATATATTACTTAATAATGCTGGTGTAGCAGTTAGAGGTGGAGTTGAAGATTTAAGTGTTGAAGACTGGAATAAGTCATTTGATACTAATGTAAAGGGAATGTATTTAATGTGTAAATATGTTGTACCTAAAATGAAAGAACAAAATTATGGAAAAATAGTTAATGTTGCTTCAGTTAATGCTGTTGTTGCTGATAAAGATGATATATTTATAAGACATTCTTACAATGCATCTAAAGCAGCAGTTTTGGGTTTAACCAAGGGAATGGCATGTAGTTATGCAAGATATAATATAACTGTTAATGCTGTTGGACCAGGGTTATTTGAAACTGGAATGACAGAAAATACTTTATTTAAATCTGAAGAGTTTTTGAAGATGTATAATCATATGAATCCATCTAATAGACCTGGAAGACATGGTGAGGTTAGTGGGCCAATTTTATTCTTGTCAAGCGATGCTTCAAGTTATGTTCAAGGACAATTTATAGTAGTTGATGGTGGAGGTTCTTTAGTATAAAATGTATTATTTGATTTAGATACAATATTTATTATCTAATTTATAAAAATATATTTAAAAAGATTAAAGAGTAATGTGATTTTACTCTTTTTTTATGATAAAATTTTATTGTGATGTATATGAAAGAAATTAATAAAAAATTTAGTAAAATATTGTTAGTGATTGGTCTTTATTTTTTAATAGCTTTTTTGATAAAACTATTTATTGATTTATCTTTTAATAATAGTGGATTAAACCTAGTGTCTTATATATATTTAGGATTTGGACTTTTATTTATAATTGGATTTATTGTTGTAAGATTTTTTTTGAAAGTAGAAGTTAAAAGATATTTTATGTGGATTGCTATTCTAGTATTTCTTATTTTAATATTATTTCCATTTAAAAGTACATATTTAGATGGTGGTACTTGTGAATATAATTCGTTAATTTATAAAGTTATAAAGTGGCATAGAACTAATGCTAATTATGAAAGCGGATATAAGACTGGAAAAGAAACTCATTTGTTTCCATATAATTTTTTTAGTATTGATTATTATGATGAAGTAGTACCTGAAAATTTATATATTAGTATTAATGATCAAAAAATAAAAGCGAGTTTAAATTCATATTGTTATACATCTAATATTAATAAATTATCAAGAGAATCTTGTGTTGATAGTGATTATAAAGTATCTTTAAAATATAGTGATAAATTAAATATTAAAAATGGTGATAAAATTGAATTAAGTATTAAGTTTAAAAAGATAAATAATATTAAAGTATATAAATATAGTAATGAAAAAGAATGGTATAAAAAACCTAAATTGGATAAAAATGTTAATGTAGAATATGATAAAGAAAATGATGTATTAAATATTTCTGGTGAAAGTGGAAAATATATAATTTCAATGCTTACATACTATGAAAAAAATAATGTAATATATACTTTTAGAGTTAATATTGATAAATAAATTTAGTAGTTTTTTCTATAAAGATTTTAATATTTATTTAATAAATATATTATATTTTTATATGGGTGGTTATTATGAAAATTTTAATTATTGAAGATGAAAATTCTTTAGCAGATATTATTTCTTCTAAACTTAATAGTGAAAAGTATGATACGTATATATGTAATGATGGATTGGATGGATATTATAATGCATGTTCAAATAATTATGATTTGATTATTCTTGATGTTATGTTACCAAATATGAATGGAATAGAAATATTAAAAAGGTTAAGGGAGAAAAATATAGATTGTAAAATTATTATGCTAACTGCTAAATCTAGTATTGAAGATAAACTTGATGGATTATGTAATGGAGCTAACGATTATATAACTAAACCATTTCATATTGATGAATTATTAGCAAGAGTAAACATTCAACTTAAAGATCCCAGTAAAATAAAAAAAAGTAATGTGTGTGAATTTGGTGATATTGAACTTGATATGTCTACTTCTAAATTGAAATGTAAATATACTAATGAAAGTGTAGAATTGGTATGTAAAGAATTAAAGATACTTGAATATTTTATAAATAATAGTGAATTAATATTATCTAAAGAACAAATATATGATAGAGTTTGGGGAATAGATAATGAAAGTGAGTCTAATAATTTAGAAGCATATTTATCATTTATAAGAAAAAAATTAAAAGCTATAGGTTCTAATATAAAAATTAAGGCTGTTAGAGGATTAGGTTATAAATTGGAGAAATAATGGAAAAATTAAAAAATAAAATATTTTATACTATTATGATTATTTTTACTTTTAGTATTTTAACTATTATGACTATTTTTAATGTGCAAAAGTATATTGAACAAAAGAATTCTATTATTAATACACTTAATGTTTCTAAAAATAATCTAAATAATAAAATAGATGATAATATTCCACCAGAGAAGCCAATTGAAGGTGAAGAAAAAAAAGAAGATAATGTTAAATATATGGATAAAGTGGTTTATACTATTTTGCTAGATTCAAATAATAATGTAAAAGAAATAATTAATCATTCTAATAGTGACATTAATAATTCTAAAATAAATTTAATTGTTGATAAAATATTGAAAAGTAATAATGATGGCGTAAGTATTGGCTGTTTGTATTTTAGAGAGTATTCATATTCTTTTTCTAATGGTAATTATTTAATTATTGTTGATAATAATAGTGTAAAAGATAATATGCTTATTTCTTTAAAAATATCTTTAGTAATTTTTATATTGTTAGAAGTTATTATATTTTTAATATCTAAAACTATTGCTAATTATATTAGTACTCCAGTTAAAGAAAGTTTTAATAAACAAAAACAATTCATTGAAGATGCATCTCATGAATTAAAAACTCCTCTTTCGGTAATAATAGCTAGTAGTGAGGCATTGGAAGAAAATCCTAATGAAACTAAATGGCTTAATAATATAAAGAATGAATCAAATAGAATGAATAATTTAATAACTAATTTATTAGATTTGGCTTCTAGTGAATATGCTGAAACATATAAAATGCAAAATGGTAATTTATCTAAAGTAATTGAATTATCATGTTTAACTTTTGATGGTGTAGCATATGAAAAAGGTATAAAAATAGAAGAAGAAATTGAAGATAATATTTATATTGATATGGATGAAGGAAGTATTAAACAATTAATTGAGATATTGCTTGATAATGCAATTAAATATTCTGATTCTAAAAGTACAATTAAAATAGTTTTAAAAGAGAAAAATAATATAATTACATTAAGTGTGACTAATAGAGGAGAATCTATTAAAAAGGACGAAGAAGAAAAAATATTTGATAGATTTTATAGAACAGACAAATCTAGAAATAGAAAAAGTGGTAGTTATGGTTTAGGACTTGCTATTGCTAAAAATATTGTTACAAATCATAATGGTAAAATAAGTGCTAGTTCTGGTGGTGGAAAAACTACTTTTAAAGTTTTATTAAAAAAATAAAACTTTTTAATTTTTATTTAATATTTCCATATTATTATTGATTTAATGAAGGGAGAATATATGAAAAGAAAAACTAAAAATATAATAGTTATAGGAATTATGATTATTATGATTGGTCTTACAGTATTTACAGTTGTAAAGGCTAAAAATAGTATGGGTAGTTTTGGTAATATGATGGAGATGGGAGGAAATCCTCCAAGTATGTCAAGTACTGATGTCTCTCAAACACCTCCAGAGAAGGCTGATGGAGATAATTCTCAAACACCTCCTGAAAAACCAGAGGGAAGTGATTCACAGACGCCTCCAGAGAAACCAGAAGGGGATAATAATCAACAGGATAATATGCAAAGTGGTCAAAATGATAATGAAATGTCAAAGCATGAAATGCCTAGTGAAAATAATATGTCAAGTAAATTGGAAACTAAATATTATGTATTTTTTGGGATTGAAAGTTTAATAATTAGTATTTTGTTAGTGTATTTAATTATGTCTAATTTTAATAGTAAAAATATTAAAGAAACCTTTGCTAATAAAGATAAAATTATAATTGGTATTTTATCTATTGTTGTTGTCACTGCTTTGTTAACAACATTATGTGTTTTTATTGTTACATATGTTAACAATAATAATTCAAATAATGGTTTTGAAGGTGGAAACTCTACTAATATAACGTATAGTTCAAAAAATGAAATAACAGAAAATACTACTATTGATAGTGAAAGCTATTCATCTACTACTAAAGATGAAAATGTAATATTAGTTAGTGGGGAAATTGATGTAAATCTTTCAAATATAAATGTAAGCAAGAATGGTGACTCTGACGGTGGAGATAATACTAGTTTTTATGGAACTAATTCTGCAATTATTGCTAAAGATGGTGTTACATTAACTATAAGTAATGCAACTATTGAAACAAATGCCACTGGAGCTAATGGAGTTTTTAGTTATGGCGGTAGTGCTACTACAAGCAATTCTTCAAGTGATGGAACTACAGTAATAATAAGTGATTCTAAAATTACTACTACTAAAGATAATTCTGGTGGAATAATGACTACAGGTGGTGGAATTATGAATGCCTCAAATTTAACTATTAATACATCTGGTACGTCAAGCGCTGCAATTAGAAGTGATAGAGGTGGAGGAACGGTAAGTGTCGATGGTGGAACTTATACAACTACTGGTAAGGGTTCTCCAAGTATTTATTCAACTGCAAATATTACAGTTAAAAATGCTACATTAAATTCTGAAACAAGTGAAGGAATAGTAATCGAAGGAAAAAATTCTGTTACAATAGATAATGTTAATTTAACTGATAATAATGATGAATTAAATGGTCAATCAACAACATATAAAAATATATTTATTTATCAATCTATGAGTGGAGATGCAGATACTGGAACGGCTACATTTAATTCAAAAAATAGTAGTATTACAACAAATGAAGGTGATACTATTTATGTAACAAATACTAAATGTAATATAACTTTAGAAAATAATACTATTGTAAATAATGATTCAACTGGTAATTTTTTAAGAGCTAAAAGTGATTCTTGGGGAAATAGTGGTTCTAATGGTGGTGAAGTTGTTCTTACAATGACTAATCAAAAAGTAAGTGGTAATATTATTATTGATTCTATATCCACTTTAGAAATGACGCTTAAAGAAAATTCATATTTAGAAAGTACAATCAATAGTGATAATAGTGCTAAAAATATTTCATTAACATTAGATTCTACATCTAAAATTAAATTAACTGGTGACAGTTATGTTACATCATTTAACAATGAAGATGAATCTAATAGTAATATTGATTTTAATGGTTATAAATTATATGTTAATGGAAAATCAATAAATTAAAATTGATATCTTATGATATGAAAAAATAGACAAATTTTTGCAAATAAAAATAGTAAATAATTATTTATTGTGATAATATATATTTATGAAAGGAGTTAATATATATGTACGGAAATAATTTTTATTCAAATACTATGGAATCAACTTTTACTGGTAGTGCTGTTTGGACAATAATTGCTTTTATACTTGCTATTGTAGGAGGCTTTTTAGCATATTATTTGTTTGTTAAAAATACTAAGAAAATGGATAATAAATTTTTAAATTGGTTAAAAAGATTTTTAGATTTTAAAGAAATGTTAATTGAACCTATTTTAAAAGTCTCATATGTAATCTTAGCTATTTTTATAACTCTTTATTCATTTAATATGATTGGAGTAAGTTTTATAGCATTTTTACTTACTTTAGTGTTAGGCAATATAGTATTAAGAATTATTTATGAATGGTGTTTAGTATTAATTATGATTTGGAAAAACACTACAGAAATAAATGATAAAACTAAGAAGTAGAAATACTTCTTTTTAATTGCTATAATATTTGCTGTAATTTTACAAATAAATTATCGTTTTAGTAAATGAGTACTCAAAGGAAGTGATATAGTGGAAGATAAAAAAATCATAGAATTGTTATTTGAACGCAATGAGAATGGATTAAAAGAATTAACTAAAAAATATGATTTACTTATTAAAAAAATTGCATATGGAATATTAAATAATAATTCCGATACAGAAGAGTGTGTGAATGATACTTATTTAAAAGTATGGTCAACAATTCCACCATATAAACCCGATTATTTAAAACCATTTTTATGTAAAATAATTAGACAATTGTCTATAGACAAATATAGATTTAACCATAGAGGTAAAAGAAATAAAAATCAAAATATATCTTTAAATGATTTAGATTATGAGATAAGTGATAATAAAAATGTTGATGATGAATTTAATTCTAAATTATTAATAGAATATATAAATAATTTTATAAGTGATTTAGATGTTGTCAGTCAAACATTGTTTATTAGAAAATATTTTTTATTTGAAGAAACTAAAACATTATCAAAAAGATTTAATTTGAGTGAAAATTACATTGATGTTAAATTATTTAGAGTAAGAAAAAAACTAAAGAAATATTTAGAAAGAGAGGGATATAATCTTGAAAAAATATAAGTTATTAGATGAAATGAATGAGCTTGATAATAAATTACTTGATAGAACTATTAATATTGATACTGAAGAAAAATTGAATTTAGCTAAAAAGGAAGAAAAAAAAGAATTTTTTAAAAATAATATTAAATATCTATTTGCTGGATGTGCTTGTACATGTGCTTTTATATTTGGAGTAATTATGTTAACAAGAAATGGTGATAAAAATATAGAGATACTTCAAGAAAAAGATTCTGTGAAAATTGTAAATCCAATTAATGAAGTTACATCAGTTGATGAAATTGAAAAGAACATTGGTTTAAGTGTTCCTCTTCTAGAAAAGGAAGTTGATAGCTATTTAGTTATTGATGAAAATGATGACAAAATAGGAAGAATATTATATAGCGACAGTTCAGTATTTAGTATTGGAAGAAAGAATAAAGTTAGTGGTATGTTTGGTGGCACATTAACCAGAATAGTAGTTATTAATAATATTAAAGTTGAATTATATGATTTGGATGGAATTAAATATGCAGAATGGAATAATGGTGATATATTTTATTCTTATACAGCAAGCAGTGAAGAAAATATAGAAAAAACAATTGAAAAATTAGTTAAATAAGAGAAAGCGAAGAAAAATGAAAAAAATAATAAAAATTTTGTTTGTTTTATTTTCTTTATTATTACTATTTTGTGGATGTAGTAAAGAAAGTAATAATAAAAAAGATGAGAAAATAAATTATAGTGTTGAAGAAATGCTAAGTAAAGTAATTGACAAGGCTATTGAGGATGATCCTGATAAGGAATATGGAATGAAAACTTTATCTGGGCAAAAGAACAATGTCACAACTGATAATTTGGAAGATATTTTAGGATTGACTGATAAGGAATTTGAAAATAATATTTTAGGAGCCATGGAGTGTAAACCAGATGATACTTGGTCTGCACATTCTGTTGTAATAATAAGAGTAAAAGATGGAACAAATACTTCAAAAATTGCTGAAGAAATATTAAAAAATACAAATCCTTCGCGTTTTGGATGTCTAACACCAGAAACAA
This sequence comes from uncultured Clostridium sp., assembly GCA_964490375.1. GTDB lineage: Bacteria > Bacillota_I > Bacilli_A > RF39 > UBA660 > CAG-1000. Next base: position 2,650 of record CAZBAZ010000002.1, on the reverse strand, counting down.
TAAAAGTATCTTATTATGCCAATTTTATAATGTTAGTAGCATCTGATAATAATACATCTAATATTGTAATAAATAGTTTCAAATCAGTTGTTAATCATGATATTACAACGTTAACAAGAGAAAATGACTGGACTTTTAATTTCTTTGAGGAATAAAAAATGAAGATTAAGAAAATTTTTTTGTCATTTTCTTTTCTTTTTATTCTTTTCTCTTTAAATATAATGTTAACGTTTAAAAAAGATAATAATATTTCTATAAGTGAAAGAAGAGAACTTAATAAAAAACCAAGTATAACTTTAAAATCGATAATTGATGGAAAATATTTTAAGTTAGAAGAAAATTATATATTAGATCAACTTCCTTTTAGAAAAAAATTTAAAACTATTAAATCTATTAATGAATATTATGTTATGGGGAAATTAGATAATCATAATATTGTTATAAAAAATGGACATGCGACTAAAATTAATTATCCATTAAAGGAAAAATCTATTAATTTATATATTAAAAAAATTAATTATATAAATGAAAATTATTTAAAAGAAAAGAATGTTAAAGTTTATAATACACTTATTCCTGATAAGAATTATTATTTATTAAATGATGAAATGTATCCTCTAATTAATTATGATGATTTAAAAAATAAAATAAAAAGTGAAATTAATAGTCAATATATTGATATATTTGATTGCTTAAATGTGAATAGTTATTATAAAACTGATTCTCATTGGAAACAAGAAAAAATTATTCCTGTTGCTAATAGGATTTTAAATGATATGAATATGGATATTAATTATACTTATGATGTTTCAATTGGATTTCAACCATTTTATGGTGTATATTATGGAGAATCTTCATTGCCACTAAAGTATGAAGATATTAAATATGTAACTACTAAACAAATAGACAATACTATTATGTATAAAATTGATAAAAAAACCAATAAATTTGTTCAATCTGATATTTATGATGAAAGCGTAATTAGTAATGAGATGAAAGATACATATGATTTATTTTTAGGTGGTGCAAACACAATAGTCTTGTTTAATAATTTTTATTCGAATTCTAATAAAACCCTTTATATTTTTAGTGATTCTTTTGGGAGAAGTTTGGCTCCTTTATTATTATCAAATTATCAGCGTATTGTACTTTACGATATTAGATATACTAAAACTTCAAGTGCATTAGAAAAAGTTAATATTGAAGATAAAAGTGATATTTTATTTGCTTATAGTATTTCTAGTATAGATGTTAGTAGCAATATTCAAGAGTATTAGGAGATGTTATGGTATTTTCTAGTTTATTATTTTTAATTAAGTTTTTGCCTATGGTTTTTCTTATATATTTTATTGCTCCAAAAAAGTTTAAAAATTTAATATTGTTATTATTTAGTTTGTTATTTTATTTTGTTGGAGAGCAAAAACTTGTTTTATTAATGCTATTTTCAGCAACTGTCAATTTTATTATTGGTTTATTGATTGATAAAATAATATCTAATAAATTTAAAAAATTATTGTTATTTTTTGACATAGCATTTAATTTGATGTTATTAGGTCATTTTAAATATATTGATTTATTAATTGAAACTATTAATAATATATTTAATACATCCTTTGATTTATTGAAAATTACTTTACCTATAGGAATTAGTTTTTATACATTTCAGACTATGAGTTATGTTATTGATATTTATAGAGAAAAATATAAACCGTCAAAAAACATTATAAACTTTTATTTATACGTGACCTTCTTTCCACAACTGATAGCTGGACCAATTGTTAGATATGAAGATATTATGAATGAGATTGAAGATAGAAAAGTAAGTGTTGATACTTTAAGGTATGGTATAATCTTATTTATTTTGGGTTTATCTAAAAAAGTTCTTATATCAAATTCTCTTGCTGAAGTAACCAAATTATATTTGAATATAACTGAACATACTTTAGTTATGTCTTGGATAAATGCTATTTGTGTTCCATTGCAAATATATACCGATTTTTCAGGATATAGTGATATTGCAGTTGGACTTGGAAAAATGTTTGGTTTTAATTTTCCTAAAAATTTTGATTTTCCATTTATATCAAAAAGTGTTACGGAGTTCTGGAGAAGATGGCATATTACATTGGGTTCTTGGTTTAGGGATTATGTTTATATTCCGTTGGGCGGAAATAAAGTTAAAGTTTTTAGACATATTATTAATATTTTGATTGTATGGTTTTTGACAGGATTGTGGCATGGTGCTAGTTATAATTTTATTATATGGGGATTATACTATGGTATTCTATTAATATTTGAAAAGTATTTTTATGGTAAAAGACTTTCAAAACATAAAATATGGTCCCATGTATATCTTGTTATTGCTACGATATTAGGATTTGAAATATTTAGTGCTTCTGATATGAGCGAGATAGTAACAAATGTTTCATTATTGTTTGGATTTGGTACTTCAAGATTTAGTGATGTGATGACAAAATATTACTTTAGAAGTAATTTTATTTTAATTATTATTTCCATTATTGTTTCAACTCCATTAATTAAAAATATAATTGGTAGAAATAAAGAAAATTTTTTGGTGGATCTTATATGTATTTTGTTATTTATTTTATGCATTGCTTATTTAGTTGATGGCTCATATAATCCTTTTTTATAT
>CAZBAZ010000001.1:18689-75438 GCA_964490375.1 uncultured Clostridium sp. | reverse complement strand
ATTTGAGACATTTTCAAATGCCATTACTTAAGACATTATCATAAACTAATCATATAAAATAAATAAATTTTTAAAAATAATATTGTTTAAAAAAAATGTTTATGCTATAATACACTCGAACTAAAAAAGTTCCTTGCTTCATTTAATGAAGCCGTGAGACCAAAAGGAGGTGTAATGATGAATAAATATGAGATAATGTTTATCGTTAAAACAGACATTGATGAAAAGACTCAAAAGGATGTTGTAAAGACATTTGAAAAAGTACTTACAGATATGAAAGCTAAAATCAATAACACTAAAGATATGGGACAAAAGAAATTAGCTTATCCTATTAACAAACAACTTAGAGGTAATTACTATGTGTTTAACGTTGAAGCTTCTGCTGATGCAGTAAAAGAATTTGACCGTAAAGCAAGAATCGATGAGAATATTTTAAGACATATTATCATTAGAGAAGAAGAGGAGTAATTAATGAATAAGATTGTTTTAGTCGGAAGACTAACAAGGGATCCTGAATTAAGAAGTACAAGTGCTGGATTTTCAACTGCTAGTTTTACAGTTGCAGTAAATAGAAACTTTAAAAATAAAGAAGGTGGATATGACGCTGATTTCTTGCCATGTGTTGCTTTTAGAAATACTGCAGATTTTATATCAAAGTTTTTCAAAAAAGGTAGCATGATTGGCGTAGAAGGGAGAGTACAAACTAGAAGTTATGATGCACAAGACGGAAGCAAAAGATATGTTACTGAAATAGTAGTGGATAATGCAGAATTTGTTGGTGGAAAAAATGAAAATAGTGGAAGCCAACCTGCGAACAATGCATATATAGATGCACCATCAGTCGCACCTATTGATCAAATGCCAGAATATGATATTTCTGCTTCAGATCCATATGAAAATTATGACAAAGAGGTATCATTAAGTGATAATGATTTACCATTCTAAGGAGGATTAAAAATGGCAGAATTTTATAGAAGAAAAAAAATATGTCAAATGTGTGCTGGAAAAAGCGTTGATTATAAAGATGTTCCTATCTTATTAAAATACATTAATGAAAAAGGTAAAATATTACCTAGAAGAATGACTGGAGCATGTGCTAAGCATCAAAGACATATTGCTACTCAAATTAAGAGAGCTAGATATATGGCCTTATTACCATATACAAAATAATTTAAACTAATCAATTTTGATTAGTTTTTTATATGAAACAAAGCAAAAATAAAAAGTATATTTAAAATAAAAATAAATATACTTTTTTAATGAATTAATCTCTATTTCTACTAATTAATAATAATCTTAATATTTGCAAAGCCTCTGCAATAAATCCTGCTACATAAGTAAAGGCAGCAGCACTTAGTACTTGTTTTACTCCACTTATTTCTTTTTTTGCAACAATGCCACTAATTTCTAATTGATCACTCGCTCTAGCACTTGCATTAAATTCAACTGGTAATGTTACTAATTGAAATAACAATCCAACTAATAAGCAGATAATTCCAATATCAAGTAAATCTAATAATTCAAATGCAAAACCAAATATAATAAATAATGAAGCAATTCTAGAAGTAAAATTAACAATAGGTACCAAAGCACTTCTAAATCTTAAAAATTTGTAATTTTCTTTATCTTGAATAGCATGGCCACATTCATGTGCAGCAACAGCCATAGAAGAAATAGATTTAGAATTATATATATCACTAGATAAAACAACTATTTTCTTTTTTGGATCATAATAGTCTGTTAATATTCCTCTAGTTTCATATACATTAACATTAGATAGCCCATTCTTTTTAAGAATCATTTTAGCCGTCTCTGCTCCAGTTAATTCACTATCATTTTTAACCTTCATATATTTACTATAAGTACCTTTTATTTTTAATTGTGCAATAATTGGTAAAAATATAATTATAAATAATAACATTGTATCCATTCTCATCACCTATTTAATAATAACATATTAATGTGAAATTCAAAAGAAAAGAATGGATATTTCCATTCTAAATCTTCAATTATAATATTATCATTGCAGCTATTAATACAACAACTACTATTGCAAATAGTGTAAGTACTAATTTCCAAGTTTTCTTAATCCATTCTTTATATGGAATGTTTAAATAACTTAAGCCTAAGATAACAGCAACACTAGTTGGAGCAACAAACATTGTAACACCATAAATACTTTGAACAAGTATAGCAATTAATGTTGTATTAACATCTTGAGCTGCTAATTGAGGTACTACATAATTTGCTACATATAATATATCAACATGTAATGCTGAACCAATAATAGTTACTATTGTACTAAAGAAAATATTAAATTTACTTGTTATGCTTAATAATAAGTTAGCAATTGTTGTATAGAACATTGTATTACCAGCAAAATATACAACTGTATAACTTAATACAACTAATAATGCTGGAGCTAACATCTTTTTAGCACCTTCAGCCATATATGATAGTCTTTCTGACCATTTCATTCTGAAGAAAGCACCAATAATTAATGAAGCAAGTAAACACATAACAGCCATTTCAGAATAATACCATTCTCCAAATGCAGATACAGTTCCAAATAATTTACTAAAAATTGCAACTTTTTCAACTTTAGCATCTATTCCATCTGTAGTAACATGGAAGTGTGGTAACTTAACTTCAGCTTCAGTAATTGTAGTATTTAAATCACTAAAGAAACTAATGTTAAACTCTTTTGACCAATTAGTGCAGCCAATAACCATTAATACAAATAATACTGATAATACTACTATAATAGGTACAATAGAATATTTATTTGATGATTTCTCACCAATAAACATATCTTCATCTGCATTCTTATTTAATATTTTTGTTCTTTTAGCTTTAACTAAAAAGAAGAACAATGCAGCTAATGATAAAACAAATAAAGCTATTTTGAAATAAATTCCAGTACTACTTTCTGTACTTAAAATACTACTTATTGTTCCTGCTGTATTGTAACTAATTGTGTTACCAATAGTTCCAACTAACATAGCACCGAATGTAGTTAAAGCAGCTGTAACTTTATCATAACCCATAGCTAATATAACACTAATTAGTAATGGGAAGAAGATAAACATGCTTAGTCCATAATCAAATACTGATGTTAATGAAGCAATAACAAAAGCTGTTGCTAATAGAAAGATAACTTCAGAACCTTTCATTTTATTAGCTATTTTTTCAATCCAAGCTCTATATTTTCCAGTCTTACCAAGTACCCCATAAAGAGCACCAATAGAAACTAATAAGATAAAGATTTGAATGAAGTACTCGAATTCAAAAGAACCGAATAATAATTGGAAAAAGTCAAAGAATCCAACATTATACATTCCTAGTTCAACTAATTCACCACTACTGATATAACTAGCTGAGAAAATCCAAGTAGCTACCACTATTCCAAGTAGTATAAACATGATTATTTTGAATAATCCAGTCTTTCTCATTTCCTATTCCTCCTTAACATTTATTATATAACAAAAAATACCAGTAATACAAGAATTTACCGGTACTTTTGATAATTTTTACTTATTTATCACATTAATATGATTATAGATTTTATTAACACAACTATAGAATTCATCCTCAGTTTTGCAAAGAGCAATTTCAGTCTTTAATTGTTTAGATTGTGGTATATATTTTAAATAAGCTAAAGCATGTGTTTTAATATCTAAAATAGCTTTTTTATCACCTTCATTTTTTTTTATTAATTCGTAGTGATATACCATCATATCTATTCTTTCTTTATTTGTAGGCTCATCTATAATATTATTATTTTCAATATATTCTATACATTCATGTATAAACCAAGGGTTTCCAATAGTTGCTCTACCTATCATTATTGCATCGCATCCTGTTTCTTCTAACATTCTCTTAGCATCATATATAGTTGTAATATCACCATTTCCAATTACAGGAATATTAACATTTTCTTTTACTGCTTTGATTAAACTCCAGTCAGCTTTCCCACTATATCCCTGTTCACGTGTTCTTGGATGAATAGCTATTGCAGAAGCTCCAGCTTTTTCTATAAGTTTTGCAACTTCTACACAATTAATAGTACTATTATTCCATCCAGCTCTAATTTTAACTGTAATTGGCACATTAACACTATTAACTACAGCACTAACTATTTCATATATTTTTTGTGGATTTTTTAGTAAACCACTACCTGCTTGAGATTTAAGAGCAACCTTAGGGACAGGACAACCCATATTTATATCAATAATATCTGGTTTAACATTTTCACAAACATACTTACTTGCTTTAACAAAACTATCAACATCACTACCAAATATTTGTATACTGATTGGTCTTTCATCATCATTAATTTTTAACATATTTATAGTATTTTTACTATTATAAATAATACCCATATTACTTACCATTTCAGAATAAATAAGACCTGCACCCATACTCTTTATTATTGATCTAAAACTCTCAGTAGATATTCCAGCCATGGGAGCAAAAACTATTCTATTTTTAATTTCAACATTTCCAATTTTCCACATATATTTTTCCTCATTGATACTTTATCATTTTATAAACAAATTATCAACAAAAAAAGTTTTCAATTAAGAAAACTTATTTCCCATTAGTTACCTTACATGTCATATCACTATCAATATCTAAATATTCATAATAGTAAGTATTTTCGTCTTTTTTTTCTTTACTACTTGGTTGTCTTCCTCCACAATCCAAAACAGGTTCTTTCCCATTTTCAGTTTTTAAAGTAAAGTTTTCACCACTTCCAGCAGAAATCTTAATTCCATTTATTAAATCTCCACCAGTTGTTACTGTTATTCCATCTTCTAATATTAATTTAAATGTATATACTTTAACAGGAGTTTTTTTGAATTTAACACTACATTTTGTATCACTTGTTAATTTTTCAATTGATAAAATATATTTTTCAACATCATAGGTTGCAATTTGGTTATTTGAACATGTTACTTGAGGTTCTTTTCCTTCATAACCACTTTTAGGCTTAATAACGGCAGTTACAGAATCACCATAATTATAAGTTCCTTCATCACTACCAGTTCCACTTTCTTTGTCAACTATAACATTAAATTTTAGTTTAGTAACTGAAAATATTAATTTACATGCAACGTCTTTAGTAACTGAATCTATTGTTAATGTATTTGTTGATGCATCCCATTTCACATCTTTATTATCACTACAAGTAGCACTATCAAAAACATATCCTTCATTAGGAGTAATACTATACGTAACACTATCTTCTCTATTAACAGTTTTAATATTACTTTCATCATTAACAATTCCGTTGCTTACTGTAACTGTTGCTTCATAAACTTTTTTAACAAAATATAATTGACAAGTTGCTTTCTTATTAACTTCTGGTATAAATTTCCATTTTTCTTCATCAAATTCAGCTTTAATATTATCAGTACAATTAAATTTAGAAAAAAGATAATCATCTTTACTAGGTAACTTATCAGTAAGAGCATCTTCAATATAATATTCATATACTATTTCATCTTTAGGAGGTTCATAAACTACAGCATTTTCATCCTTGTAGTTAATAAAGCCTATAACTGTACAAGTACTAGAAATAACAAACAAAATAGATAATATAATTATAGGTATTTTGTTCTTCATACTCACCTCCATATTATATAATATATTTTATAATGATATTAATAATATGTCAAGAAATCCAAAATGAAAAAATTGTCGAAAATAATGGTAAAATCAAGTAAAAAAACTCAAAAACATTTGACAATTGCCATTTCATTTTATATAATATTTCCGGTACATTTTGATGGAAACACAGTTTCTGTGGGATAGAAATGATTATAGTTGCAAATGTAATCAGTGTTAAAGTCAAAGAAGGGAAAAAATTATGAAAACATTTATGTTAAGAAAAGAAGACGTTGAACATAAGTGGTATGTAATCGATGCTGAAGGAAAAACTTTAGGTAAAGTTGCTGCTTTAGCTGCTAGCGTATTAAGAGGAAAAAATAAACCTACATATACACCACATGTTGCTTGTGGAGATAACGTTATTATTATTAATGCTGAAAAAGTAAAATTAACTGGAAATAAACTAGAAGATAAAATTTATTATAATCATAGTGGATATCCAGGTGGACTTAGAGAAAGAAATGCTAAAACAATGGTAGAGAAATACCCAGTAGAAATGGTTGAAAGAGCTGTTAAAGGTATGCTTCCAAAAAATAGATTAGGAAGAGAAATCTACAGACAATTATTTGTTTATGCTGGAAGTGAACATAAACATGAAGCACAAAAACCAGAAAGGTTAGAGGTAAAGTAACATGGCTAAAGAAAATAAATATACTGCTATAGGTAGAAGAAAAAGAAGTGTTGCTAAAGTAACACTAACTCCTGGAAAAGGAAATATTACTGTTAATGGAAAAGATGTTAAAGATTACATGCCATATGAAACATTAGTAATTGATTTAACACAACCATTAGCACTAGTTGATTCTAAAGACAAATATGATATTAACATTGTAGTTAGAGGTGGAGGCTTTTCAGGACAAACTGGAGCTATTAGATTAGGTATCACAAGAGCCTTAATGCTTGCTAATCAAGAAAATAGACCAGTTCTAAAAGCTAATGGAATGGTAACTCGTGATGCTAGAATTAAGGAAAGAAAGAAATATGGACTTAAAAAAGCACGTAGAGCACCACAATTTTCTAAGAGATAATTTTATCTGTGTACTAAACTCTATAAATTATTTTATAGAGTTTTTTCTTTGTGTAAAAAAAAATAAAAATTGGTTTTAAAAACGTAACTAAAGTGATATAATCTATATCATAGGGAGAGTGAAGTATGTCAGCTAAAGTATTTAAAACAATTGAAGAACAAATTGATATTTTAAAAAGTAAAGGCTTAATTGTAGAAGACTATGATAAAGCTAAAGAAATACTTTTAAGAGAAAATTACTTTTTTCTAAATGGATATCGCTCACCATTTTTAGTAACTGGATCAAAAAGGTTTGTTGATGGTGCTACATTTGAAGAATTATATGCTTTATTTAAATTTGATAGGTACTTTAGAAATATAATATTTAAGAACATACTTATCGTAGAAAACAACTATAAATCAATATATAGCTATGTAATGAGTAAGAAATATGGTTATAAAGAAAAAGATTATTTAAATCCAAATAACTTTGTAAAAGGAAAAGAAAAAAATAGACAAATAAATGATTTAATAAGAAAAGTAAAAAGACAAATAAGAATAAATGGTTATCAACATGAAGCCACAAGTCACTATATAAATAATTATGGATATATTCCTTTATGGGTAGGAGTAAAAGTATTAAGCTTTGGATTAATGAGCGAAATGTATACTGTACTTAAAGATGAAGACAAAGATGAAATTGCTAGTTACTATAATTTAAGAGGTGAAGAATTATCAGATTATTTGTCAATATTATCTAATTATAGAAATCTTTGTGCACATGAAGATATAGTTTTTAATCACGAAACTCAAAAAGGAATAGAAGAAACAAGATTCCATAACTTACTTAATATACCTAAAGTAGATGATGAATATATTTATGGAGTACATGATATATTTGCATTGATTATTATTTTAAAACAAGTATTAACATTTACTGACTTTAAAATGATGATGAATGAAATAGATTATGAGATAGATTGGCTTTCATCAAAATTAAGAAGTATAAGTGTACAAAAAGTGCTTTATAGAATGGGATTTCCAGATAATTATAAACAAATATCTTACTTAGAATAGGAGAAATATGAAAAAGAATATTACATATAATATTTGTATTATTATTTTATCTTTATTTATTGGAGCAGGAAGTATGTATTTAATAATACAGCATTATCCAATTTTTGTTTCTGATTCTGTTGGAACAACTAATACCATTGAAAAAAATATTACTGTTAATGAAAATAATGGTATTTCAAATGGAATAGAAAATATTTATGATGCTGTCGTAGTTGTTGAAAACTATAGTAATTCAAAATTAAGTGGAATAGGGTCTGGATTTATTTATGACCAAGAAGGCTATATAATGACAAATCATCATGTAATAGAAAATGCTACAGAAATAAAAGTAACGACAATGAGTGGAGAGTCATTAACTGCAACTGTAATTGGTAGTGATGAATATGCAGATATAGCAGTAATAAAAATAGATAAAAAGTATGTTACAAAAGTAGCATCAATTGGAAACAATGAAACAACTAAATTAGGAGATACTGTATTTACTATTGGTTCACCAATGAGTAGTACATATGCTGGAACTGTAACAAGAGGCATATTAAGTGGAAAAAATAGAATGGTAGAAGTATCAGTTAGTTCAAGTACCAATGATTGGATTATGAATGTTATGCAAACAGATGCAGCAATAAATCCAGGAAATAGTGGAGGTCCTCTTTGTAATATAAATGGCGATGTAATTGGTATTAACTCGATGAAAATTGTTCAATCAGAAATAGAAGGAATTGGTTTTGCAATACCTATAGAAGATGCTATGGAATATGCTAATAAAATTGTAAAAGGAGAAGAAATAAAAAGAGCATACTTAGGAATAAGTATGGCAGAAATAAGTACTTCAAAATATTATTTAAAAAGACAGGGAATTAGCATAGATGATTCTATAACATCTGGAGTAATTGTAGTAAGCGTAGAAGATAATGGCCCAAGCGATAAAGCTGGAGTCCAAAAAGGGGATGTTATTGTTAAAATAGGAAAATATGATGTAAAAAATGTAGCAGAATTAAGATATTATTTATACAAGCATGAACCTAATGATAAAGTAGATTTAGAAGTTATGAGAGGTTCAACAAAAACTACATTAAAAATAACTTTAGGAGCAAGTTAACTTGCTCTTTTATTATTGAAAAACATTCTCTTATTTATTATAATATTATATAAGATAGGATGTGTATATATGAAAGATTCATATGAATTTTTAACTAAAGATGAAACAATGAAAAAATTAAAAACAACTATTGGTGGTCTTAGTTCATCAGAAGCTAAAAGAAGAATAAAAAAATATGGTTTAAATGAGTTACCAAAGGAAAAGCAAAAAAATATATTTCAAATATTTTTAGAATCTATAAATGACCCTATAATATATGTTTTAATAGTTGCAACTATATTATCATTTATAGTAGGAGAAGTAGTTGATGCATTAGCAATAATATTTATTATAATGGTAGATGCTATAGTTTCAACCATTCAAGAAATTAAAGCTGAAAAAAATTCAGAAGCATTAAAAAATTTGATAAAGGTAAAAGTAAAAGTCATTAGAGACAATAGACATTTAGAAATAGATTCTAGTGATGTAGTACCAGGAGATATAATAGTTATTGAATCTGGTACTAAAATTGCAGCAGATGCAAGAGTGATAAATTCAAATAATTTAACCATAGATGAATCAATTCTAACTGGAGAAAGCGTTGGAGTTGTAAAAAATAGTGAAAAATCTAAATTAGATGAAGAAAACAGAAGTTCTATATTATATGCTGGGACATCTGCATTAACAGGAAGAGCATTAGCAGTTGTATTTGCTACAGGACTTAATACAGAAATTGGTAAAATAGCAGAAAAAGTAGCAACAACAGAAGAAAGTAAATCACCATTAACTATAAGAATGGAAAAATTTTCAAAGCAAATTACTATGATTATTATAGTAATAGCAATAATTATTGCAGTAGTTCTATATTATAAAAAATATGATGCAATGGAAATATTCTTATCAGTAGTAGCATTAGCAGTATCTGCTATGCCAGAAGGTTTACCTCTTGCTCTAACAATGGCCTTAACAATTGGTTCAAATAAAATGAGCAAAAGAAAAGTAATCGTTAAGAAACTTAACTCTGTTGAAAGTTTAGGAAGCTGTACAGTAATTGCAAGTGACAAAACAGGAACACTTACAGTTAATGAGCAAACAGCAAAAGTAATTTTATTACCTAATGAAGAAAAATTTGAAATAGAAGGTAATGGTTATAATGATGATGGAAAAGTAATAGAAATAAATGAATCAAATATAGAAAATGCTAAATTCATATCATTATTAGGAAGAATAAATAATGAAGCACTATTAGAAAAAAGTAAAGGAAAATGGGAAAAATTTGGTGATTCTATAGATATAGCATTTCTAGCATTATCAAGAAAACTAGGAACATATGATGAAGAGTATAAAGAAATATATGAAATTCCATATGAATCAGAAAAAAAATATAGTGCAGTATTTTATAAAAAGAATGATAAAATCTATTGTACTGCAAAAGGATCTATAGAAGTAATATTAGATTTCTGTTCACATTCATTTGTAAATAATAAAAAGTGTCAATTAGATAAAGAGAAAATATTAAAACAAAATGAAGAATTAGCTAGTGCAGGATATAGAGTTATTGCTTTATGTAATGCAGAAGTAGATAATCAAGAATCATATAAAGAAAGTGATATTAAAGATTTAAATTTTATAGGATTAGTTGGATTTATAGATCCTGTAAGAAAAGAGGCTGCAGCTTCAATTAAAGAATGTAAAACAGCAGGTATCAAAGTTATTATGATTACAGGAGACCATGCTCTTACTGCATGCGCAATAGCAAAAGATTTAAGATTAATTGAAACTAAAGAAGAAGTAACAACAGGCAGTGATTTGGATTTTTATATAGAAGATAATGACAAATTTGATGAATTTATCAAAGATAAAAAGGTCTTTGCAAGAGTAACACCTATTCAAAAATTAAAAATTGTAGAATCATTACAAAGACAAGGAGAATTTGTAGCCGTAACAGGTGATGGAGTAAATGATGCTCCTGCAATTAAAGCAGCTAATATTGGAGTTGCAATGGGTAGCGGAACAGATGTAGCTAAAGAAACTGCAAAAATGATTATTATAGATGATAATTTCTCATCAATAGTAGCAGGAATAGAAGAAGGAAGAAACGCTTACTCAAACATAAGAAAAATTTCAATAATGTTATTATCATGTGGACTAGCTGAAGTATTATTCTTTGTCTTAGCAATAGCATTCAATATGCCTATACCATTAATTGCAATTCAATTATTATGGTTAAATTTAGTAACAGATGGATTACAAGATATGGCATTATCATTTGAAAGAGAAACTGATACTATAATGAAAGAAAAGCCTCGTAAAACTACAGAAAGTCTATTTGAAAAAGAAATGGCAAAACAAATATTAATATCAGGATTATGGATAGGAATTATAGTATTTGGAGTATGGTATATACTAATAAATGTAATTGGAATGGAAGTTAATCATGCAAGAGGATATGTTTTAGCTTTAATGGTATTTATTCAAAATGTTCATGTTATTAACTGTAGAAGTGAAAGTAAAAGCGTATTTAAAAATGGATTTAAAAAGAATCCATTTGTATTAATAACAATTGTTGGCTCAATAATATTACAATTTATAGTTATGGAAGTACCAATATTTTCAAATATATTACAAACATATAGTATTCCTGTAGGTAGATTAATATTATTATTTATCGCAGCACTTCCAGTACTATTAGTTATGGAATTATACAAAAAAGTAAAAAGAGATAAAAACTAAAGGAGTAAAATATGAAAAAAAATATATTATTACTTATAAATGGTTTTGGAATTGAACAAGCTGATTCGTATAATGTTTATTCAAAAGAAGTAATGCCTAATTTAGATAAACTAACAACGGATGGGGTATTTAAGACAATACAAAATAATTATTTAGATTATAAAAGTGGATATAGAAATTTTAGTATTGGAATATCAGAACCACTAACATATAGTTTAATTGAAAATGAAGTATCATCAAAAAACTATAAAAACAATCAAGTATTAAAATATATAGCAAACGAGTCAAATAAATTTAACTCGAAAATACATATATTTTGTTATTTTGACTCAATAAGGATAGTTGAACAATTAAAAGCATATCTAACAGAATTACAGTCTTTATCAAATAACACAATTTATTTACATCTTATGTTATGTCAACAATCATTAAATGACTATAAAGATGTAGAAAGAGGACTTTCAGCATTTAGTTATGAATTAGGAAATAAAGTTAAATTAGGTATTGTTTCCGGAAATAATAAAATTAAAGAAGGAATGCCTCTAAAAGAATTTATAAAGTTATTTGTAACAGAAACTGGTGAAAAATGGAAAGATTTAGAAAAGAAAGTAAAAGTTTTAATTCAAACTAAAACAAAACCAGAAGATGCAAGACCATTTGCAGTTAATACTGGATATATGTTATCAAATAATGATCAAATTTTATTGTTTAATTATTCAAGCATAGATTTAACATCATTTAAAAGAGAATTGTCTTTACAAAGATATAGAGAGATTGATTTAGATACTATTAAATATTATTCACTTTTCCCTATAACTACAACTGAACAAGTACCATATATGTATACATATGCAGTATCATCAACATGTTTCTTAAATTCATTAAAAGAAGCAAGTGTAAATTGTTTAGTCTTTGATAAGAAAGAAAGATGTCCATATGTAAATTATTATTTTACTGGACTAAGAAATGAAATAGATGATAATTTAAAATTTTTAGCCACTGATGATGGAATAAACTATGATGAAACTAAATTAATTGAAGCAATAAATAAATATGATAGAAATTTATTTATTATTAATTATGAAATAGAATCATCAAAAACAATTGAAGAATTAAAAGATAATTTGTCTAAAATAGATAAAATGATAGGGATACTTTTTAAATATACTACTGAAAATAGCATAGGATTCTTTATATCTTCACTTTATGGTTTTGAAAGAGAAATGTATAATGCAAAAGGAGAATTATTAAAAATAAACTTTTATTCAAAGGTACCTTTAATATTTTATGACAAAGATATAAAATTAAATAGTTATAGCATTACTGATGGATCATTATTTGATTTATCTAATACTTTAATATGGAATTGTAATAGATTATATAAAAATAGTGGTATAATAAAAAAGAAATCTTCATTATTATCTATATTTTATAAAAAACCAAAGGAGGTAAAGAAAGATGAAAAATAAGCCAACATTTAAAAGAATATGTGCATATATTATTGATATAGTTTTAATATCATTTGTATCTAGTATGTTTGCAAGTATAGAGTTTATTAATCCAAAATTAGATGAATATAATCAAAACTATGAAGAATATAGAAATTATGTACAAAACATTACAAGTGGTAATGAAACACTTGACGCAAGTGAACTTCTAAATGGAGAAGAAATTAAAGATTTAACATACAATATTGCATCTTCAGGTGTAATTACATCTGAAATAACTCTAATTATTAGTATTTTGTACTTTATAGTATTTCAATATTTTAATAATGGAAAAACAGTAGGCAAGGCATTACTAAAAATTCAAGTTAAATCAAACGATAATAAAAAGTTAAAACTAACACAAATAATTTTAAGAAGTATAGTTATAAACAGTTTATTAACATCATTAATTTCTATTATATGTTTATTAACATTATCAAAATCAAGTTATTTAACAGTAAACAATTATATTCAAATGATTGATATGGCAATAGTCTTTGTAACATTTGGTATGGTAATGTTTAGAGAAGATGGAAGAGGGTTACATGACCTTTTAGCTAAAACAATAGTTGTACCAGCAGAAGAAGTAAAAGAAGCAGTAATAGTTAAAGAAAAGAAAGGAAAATAATATGAAAATAGCAATAGCAAATGATCATCACGGAGTAGAATTGAAATCAAGAATAATTAATTACTTAAAAAATAAAAATATTGAATATATTAATTTGGGATGTGATGAATTAAATAATGTAGATTATGTAGATTATGCAGAAATGCTATGCAAAAAAATAAATGACAAAGAAGCAGACTTAGGAATATTGGTTTGTGGAACTGGAATTGGAATGAGCATTGCTGCTAATAAAATACATGGAAT
The DNA here is from genome assembly GCA_964490375.1 of uncultured Clostridium sp. GTDB lineage: Bacteria > Bacillota_I > Bacilli_A > RF39 > UBA660 > CAG-1000. The sequence goes on along the minus strand of CAZBAZ010000001.1, from coordinate 61,513 downwards.
AATGGCAGGAAAAGTAAATACACCAAGAGAAGCTCATTTAATTAGAGAACATAATAAAGCAAATGTTATGACTCTAGCAGAATACACCGAAAATTTAGAAGAAATCTTAGACGAATTTATTAACACAAAGCCATCTACTGAAGAAAGATATCAAAGAAGAGTAGATAAAATAATGAATTTAAAGTAATAATTTCATTTATTAGACATATAATTATACTATGAAAAGAAAAGTCATAGTATTTTTTATTTGCTTAATACTTTTATTAACTAGTTATCCACAAAAAGAAAGTATAATCATAGAAAAACATGATAATATAGTTGAAGAAATAAAAGAAGAATCAAATCAATCAAAAACAGTGAGTTTATTGTATAACGATAATAAAATAAGCATGGATTTAGAAGATTATGTTATTGGTGTGGTTTCATGTGAAGTTCCTATATCATTTGAAGAAGAAGCCCTAAAAGCCATGTCAGTAGCTGCTAGAACATTTGCTCTTTATAAAATAGAAACAAACAAAAATTATGTCTTAAAAACAGATACTAGTGATCAATGCTATAATTCAATAGAAGATATGAAAAAGAAATGGAAAACAAACTATGATAAAAATTATAATAAAATAAAAGATGCTGTAGAAGCTACAAAAGGAGAGTACATGACATATAAAGATAAAGTCATAATAGCATTTTATTTCTCTATTTCAAATGGTTATACAGAAAATTGTGAAGATGTTTTCACTCAAAAATTAGATTATTTAGTTAGTGTAGACTCATCATGGGATAAAGAATATGAATATAAAATGTCAACTAAAACAATAGATATCAGCACATTCTTAAGTAAACTAAATATTTCTGAACAAACTATCAACAATATAAAAATAGAAAGAAGTGCGACAGGAAGAATAAATTATATAACAATTAACTCTAAAAAGTTTAAAGGAACAAAATTTAGACAATTATTAGGCTTAAAATCAACAGATATAGAAATTACTAACGATTCAAAAAATGTTTATATTAAAACAAAAGGCTATGGTCATGGAGTAGGAATGAGTCAATTAGGAAGTAATGTTATGGCCAAAAAAGGTTATAAATATGAAGATATATTAAAATATTATTATACAGGAATAAAAATAGTGAATAATTAATTTAAAAATGTTCACTCTATTATTAGGAGAGTGAATTATGGGAAAATATTCAAAATATCTAATGCCAACATTATATTTAGGAGTAATCGCGGTAATGATATTTAGTGTTGTATTAATTATATCTGGTGTTAAAAATTATATATCAGATAGTAATAATAAGTTTACACTAGATAATGTATTTGAAGGAGAAATATTACCTGTTACTAAAATAGAAAGTAATATTATAGTTAAACCATTCATATCAGAAAAAGTTAAAGTTGGTAAATACTTTTATGATTACGAAGAAGAGTCAAAAAAACAAGAAGATTCATTATTATATTATGAAAATACTTATATGCAAAATAATGGAGTAGACTATATAAGCGATGAAGATTTTGAAGTAGTCTCAGTTTTAGATGGAGAGATAATATCAATAGAAGAAAATGATATTTATGGTAAAATAATAACTATAAAACATAATGATAATTTAAATACTGTTTATAGTAATGTAAAAGATGTTCTTGTTAATGTTGGATATAAAACATCACAAGGAGAAATTATAGCTACTAGTGATACATCAAAGTTAGATGATTCTAAAAAGTCAACACTACATTTTGAAGTATATTATAATGGTAATACTATTGATCCAGAAGAAATGTATACACTAAAAGTAAGTGATTTAAATTAGGCAACAGACGTTGTCTTTTTTCATTATATATATTTGTAATAAAGCATATTTTATGTTATCATTAATAGGTAGGTAATATTATTAAGGAGCCTTTTAAAATGATAAATTTTATTTTAGTTGACGACAATGACAATCATAGGAAAAAAGTGAATAATATCATAGTAAGAAAAATGATGAATAATAAAATAGACTTTAAAGTATATCAATTTTCAGATTATACCCAAGAGTTATTAAAGTTTATTAAATTAAATAAAGAAGATTGTATTTATATTTTAGATTTAGAGCTTCCAAATGGTGATGGAATAGATATAGCTAGAATGATAAGAAATGATACTAATAATTGGATTAATCCTATAATTATTTTAACTGCTCATAGTTCACTTTATTATGAAGTTTATAAGCAAAGACTTCAAATATTAGACTTTATTGGAAAATGTGAAGATGTTAAAAATAACTTATCAGAAAATATAGATATTTGTTTAAGAATGTTAAATAAGGACAAAGTTTATAGATATACTTATAAAAGTATAGATTATACAATTCCTTTAAGTCATATAAACTTTATTCAAAGAGATGATAGAAGAACTAAAATAGTTACTAAAGATAATGAATATTTTCAAAATATTTCAATAAATATTATTAAAGAAGAATTACCAACATATTTTATTCCTTCTTCTAAAGGAACCCTAATCAATTTAAAGAATGTTAGAAAAATAGATTGGAATAGTTACATGGTTTATTTTAAAGATGGTTCCAGCGGGTATCTAGTATCAAAAAGTCACAAGAAGGAGATAGATACATATGAATGCTTTTAATTATGCCATAATTGGTCTATTAGCTATATTTAGTTCCTATATACAATTACTTTCTTATAATAGATTAAGTGGAAACAATAAGATAGTTATAAGCAAAAAGATAATCATAGTATCAATACTTTCAGGAATAATAATATCAATAGTTTTTTATAACAACGGAAGTGTATCAAGAATTGTTTTAAATATGTTAGTTCTTATGATTAGTGCATTAATTGTCTTTAATGATAAACTTCCAAAAGTTACTATAAACACAATTATGTGTTTTATAATAATGCTTTTATTTGAATTGGCTACTTCATTTATACTTGTGATTTTGCATATAACAAACTTAAGCTTTTTTGATGAAAATATGTTATTAAAAATTATATATTCGTTAATAAATGTTTTAATTTTGTTTTACATTACTGGAAGAAAAAAGATACAAAGACTATCAGCTAAAATCAACTCATTTATAGGGAAAAATAATACAACATTAATTGTATCAATTATAATATTAATTGTATTTGCATTATTAGATTACAAAATGGTTATAAATGGAAACAAAAAAATTTATTTTACCAATATTTTAATTATTATATGTTTTACACTTATAATTGGATATGGAATTTACAACAACATAAAATCTTTAAAAGAAGTTAAAAAAACAGAAACATTGTTAAACTTTATTTCAACTTATGAAAATAAAATAGATGAAGATAGAATAAATAGACATGAAATGTTAAATAATTTGTTAATATTAAAAAGTATAAAAAATAAAAACTCAAAAGAATTTAATGATACTCTTGACGATTTAATAAGAATTTATGATAAAAAGGGTATGGGAATTAAAAATATTAGTAAATTGCCAACTGGATTAAAAGGTATGGTTTACTATAAATTAGAAGAAGTTCAAAAGAAAAAAATAAAAGTAAATATAAACATTTCAAAACAAATATCATTAAATTTAGAAAAACTAAATCATAAAGAATATGCATTACTTTGTAAAACAGTTGGAATAACATTAGATAATGCTATTGAGGCTGCAGATAATAGTAAAGAAAAAATGTTAAATATAGACATTTATAAAGAAAATGAGAATATAATCATAATGATTGATAATTCATTTAGTAAACAAGTTGATATTAGAAAAATTGGTACTAAAAATTATTCTACAAAAGGAAAAGGAAGAGGTTTAGGTTTATATATTATAAAAAATCTCTTAAAAACAAGTAATAATTTAATATTAGAACAGAAAATAGAGAATCAAATATTTAATTCAAAAATTATAGTAAAACAAAACTAATTGATTTGTTCAATTAGTTTTATTATACTTGAAAATTATAATTTAAATTATAATAATGAAGAAGGCATTTCTGGTTCATCTAAAAGTAATAAAATGCATCCCATTGAAGCAGTAGCTGCGATGAAAGCACCGATAGTAGCTGCCAATCCTGCAAAGAATTTCATATTTTTCCTCCTTTCCTTTTATAGTTACTATATTGAACTCCAAATAATTTATATGTTATAGGTAATATAAGAATTACTTGATTTAATAAAGAATAAAACAAGATGTTTTTCATATAAATATTATTAGAGAATATAATTAATAAAACATAAATAGTAGAAATTATTATTGTTAACAACTTATAAACACTTCTTTTTTTCTTACTATAAATTGGTCTTTTCTCAGTATCTGCTGGGGCATAAATAGCAAGTATAACTAAAAAAATCACAGAAAGAATATCAATTAACAAGTTATTAACAACAACATATTTAATAAGTAATGGCAATATAGTAAAAGTTAATATAGAAGAAACCCAACATTGCCATGATTTTTTAGCATGAACCCCAAAAGCAGTTAATCTAAGGAGTCCATAGAATATAAATAAAAGTATCAGTTCTTTTGTAAAATGAAATATAAATGATATTATAAAAATAACAAGAGTTTTAAATATTGATAAATATAACGATTCAATACCATATTTAATTTCAGCTAATTTTACATCACTATAATTATAATATTTTTTGATATTACTAATTATACTATTTACTACTACTTCCTTCATAATCATGGTTTTATCATACACTATAAATTTAAAAAGTATGAAAATTTGTCATTAAAGCTATTTTATTTTGCTTAAAATGAAAAAATTATTAAAAAAATAATTAAAAAAGTTAGTTTTTGACAAAAATAGCAGTATTAATGACAATTATTCAAATAAAATACTTTTATAGTGTAGACTAGAATAGTACGCAAGAATAGTGTGCAAAATATAAAGAAGGGAAGGTATATAATGAGTAGAGGAAGAGTTAAGTGGTTTAACAATGAAAAAGGCTATGGATTTATCGAATTTGAAGGAAATATGAATGAAGACATATTTGTTCACTATTCAGCCATTGACCAAGAAGGTTATAAAACTCTTAAAGAAGGCGAACTTGTAGAATTTACACTAATTAATACAGTTAAAGGAAGTCAAGCCATAAACGTTAGAGAAGTAAAATTAAGCGCAGTATAATCAAATACACGAAGTTTGTGTATTTTTTATTTGTAAAACATTTGTGTAATTTTGATAAGGTTTGTAGAAATGATATTGATTTTATGTTATGATTTAGGTAAGGAGGAATAATATATGAGATATAATATCCGTGGTAATAAAATTGATGTTACCGAAGCAATTAATGATTACATTAAGAGCAAATTATCTAAATTAGAGAAATACTTAGATGATAATGATGAGGTAGAAGCTAAAGCAATAGTTTCTGCTAAAGGAAAGGATCAAAAAGTAGAAGTAACTATATGGAGTGGTAAATATAATATTAGAGCTGAGGTTGTAAATCCTGATTTATATTCCGCTATTGATTTAGTTATTGATAAATTAGAAAGACAATTTAAAAAATATAGAGGTAAACTAACTAGTAAAAGAAATTCTTCTAAAGAACCAGTTATGCCTGAAATAGAAGAATATTTTGAAGAAGAATATGATAATTCTACTGTAGTAAGAAGAAAAGAAATTTTCCTAAAACCAATTGATGAAGAAGAAGCAATAACTCAAATGGAACTTTTAGGACATTCATTCTTTATATTTAAAAATGTAGAAACAGATAAAATTAACGTAGTTTATAAAAGAGCTGATGATGGTTATGGCATCATTGAAGCAAATTAATAAAGAAATCATAATGATAAAGTGATAGAAAAGTGAAAAACATTCACTTTTCTTTTTAGTTTTGCTATAATAATTGCTATGGAGGATGATTACATGGGAATCTTAAAAAATATTTTTGATTATGAAACAAAAGAATTAAAAAAGATAAATAAATTAACAGATCAAGTTGAAGCTTTAGATGAAGAAATGTCTAAATTAAAAGATGTAGAAATAAAGGCTAAAACTGAAGAATTTAAAAAAAGATTAAGTAATGGAGAAACACTTGAAGATATACTAGTAGAAGCAATAGCATTAGCTAGAGAAGCTTGTTTTAGAGCTATTGGTGAAAAACCATATAGAGTTCAAATAATAGGTGGTATAGCTATTCATAGAGGAAATATAGCAGAAATGAAAACTGGTGAAGGAAAAACATTGACAACTGTTTTACCAGCTTATTTAAATGCCCTAAGTGGATTAGGTGTTCATGTAATTACTACAAATGAATACTTATCAACACGTAATGCAGAATGGATGAAACCTATTTATGATTTACTAGGTGTATCAGTAGGAATTAACTTAAGAGATAAAACTCCAGAAGAAAAAAGAGAAGCCTATGCTGCTGATATAACATACACAACAAATAATGAGTTGGGCTTTGACTACTTAAGAGATAACATGGTTGTTAGACGTGAAAAGAGAACTCAAAGAGGCTTAAACTTTGCAATTATTGATGAAGTAGATTCAATTCTAATTGATGAAGCAAGAACACCTTTAATTATTTCTGGTGGATCTGCTAAAAGTGCAAATGTTTATAAAGAAGCAGATAGAGTTGCAAAAAGTCTTTCAGTAGATGATTATGTATTGGATGAAAAAACAAAAAGAGTTACACTTACAGAAGATGGTGTAAAACATGTAGAAAAACTATTACATTTAGATAATCTATATAATATAGATAATAGTGTTATGGTTCATAATTTAGATAAAGCTATGGTAGCTAATTATGGATTTAAAAAAGATGTTGATTATGTAGTTGAAAATGGAAAAGTAATTATTGTTGATACATTTACTGGTCGTTTAATGCATGGACGTCAATTTAGTGAAGGATTACATCAAGCAATTGAAGCCAAAGAAGGCGTTGACATTAATGAAGAAACAAAAACTTTGGCAACAATTACTTTCCAAAATTTATTTAGAATGTATAATAAACTAGCTGGAATGACAGGTACTGCTAAAACAGAAGAAGAAGAATTTAGAAACATTTATAATACATATGTTGTTTGCATTCCAACTAATAAACCAGTTATAAGAGATGATCAAGTAGATTTAATTTATTCATCTTTAAATGGAAAATATAAAGCATTAGTAAGAACAGTAAAAGAAATTCATTCAACTGGAAGACCAATCTTAATTGGAGCAGCAACAGTAGAAACTAGTGAAGTTATAAGTCAATTATTAACAAAAGCTGGAATTAAACATGAATTATTAAATGCAAAGAATCATGAAAGAGAAGCACATATTATTGAAAATGCAGGTAAAAAGAATGCTGTTACAATAGCAACAAATATGGCAGGACGTGGAACTGATATTAAATTAGGTGAAGGTGTAAGAGAATTAGGTGGCTTATATGTAATTGGAACAGAAAGACATGATTCAAGACGTATAGATAACCAACTTCGTGGACGTTCAGGAAGACAAGGAGATCCAGGTGCTACAAGATTTTTCGTTTCTATGGAAGATGATTTAATGTTAAAATTTGGTTCTGAAAAAATGAAAAATATAATGCAATCATTAGGAATAGAAGAGGACCAAGCAATATCAAATAAAATGATTTCTAAGAATTTAGAAGCTGCGCAAAAAAAAGTAGAAGGATTCAACTTTGATAGACGTAAGGGATTATTAGATTTTGATAATGTTATTAGTAAGCAAAGAGAAATAATTTATGAAAGAAGAAATGAAATTTTAGATAAAGATAGTATTCGTGATAGGGTTCTAGATACTTTCAAAACATATGTTCAAGATCAAATAAATGTTCATATTCCACCAGAAGGATATTTAACTGATAACGATATTGATAATATTATAGAACACTTTAATGCTCATTTATTAAAGAGCAAAAAATTAACTAAAGAAGATTTTAAAGATAAATCTAATGAAGAAATTGTGGATATTATTTATAATATAGTTGTTGATGATTATAATAAGAAACTTGAAGATGTTCCAAAAGAAATACAAGATGATTTTGAAAAATCAATATCACTTAGAATTATTGATAAAAATTGGATGGATCAGTTAGATGCAATGGAAGCATTAAAAGAAGGAGTTGGACTTAGAGGTTATGCACAAAGTAATCCACTTCAAGTATATGCATTAGAAGGATTTGAATTATTTGATAAAATGATGGCAACAATCAGTGCAGAAATATCAACATACTTACTTAATGCAGAGGTAAGACAAAATATTGAAAGAAAAGAAGTAACTAAAAATATTAGAACAAATGATGGAAAAGAATCAGTAAAAAACATTCCTAAAAAAGCACAAGCTAAAATAGGAAGAAATGATCCCTGTCCATGTGGAAGTGGTAAGAAATACAAAAATTGTTGTGGTAAGTAGGCTTGTAAATGTCAATACATTTTTGTCCAAAAAAGTATTGACATGTAACTATTCAGACTTATGAATTGAAAAAGTAGTATTAGTTGCTGCTTTTTCTTTTGATTTATGAGATAATTAAGTTATGAAGGATAGTGATTATAAATGGGAGTACAAAGTTCTTGTGGCTCAGAAAAAAATATAAAAACTGTTGTGGTAAGAAGTTAAAGGCCTAAATCAAACAGTTACTTATGGAGCATCAGATGGTCTTCCTGAGACTACTATAAAGGACCTTGTAAAGACAAATGTTGAATCGAATCATGGTGATAGTGGGAGCGCCAGTATTTATTCCAAGAACGGACACAAACGGTGGCTCTATACCTTTAGGAGTGTTAAGCGGAGGAAGTCATGGAACTTTAGGTATAGGTCGAACTATGTATTTTACAAGTATAAATAATGTGACTGGAACAATTCAAACGGGGGAGATACTGAATGAAAAATATAGTAAAAATTATATTAGTAATATTGACTTTGTTTTTATTATTGATTTTTGTTGATTCATTGCAAGCAAAAATGTTTAATAATAGTCCAATTATACACAAAAGAGAGCACTATCAAGAATATAATTCAATTAAATATATAGATAAAGGGATATTAGTTATACATTATCAATACAATGATGGAAAAAGAAATACCTATTTTAATTGGGAACCACTTCCTTTTTGAATGTAATTTAATTTAAAAATGTAATTAATTTTAATGAAAATGGTTTATAAAGTGAAAAACTTGACTATCAAATTACAAGTGTTTGAAAACGAATTGTACATAAGTTAAAAAATTGATATAATAATATTGGATAAATGGATGTTGATAATGTCTACAAAATGAAATAAATATTTTATAAGAAAAAAGGAGATAAAAAACATGAAGAAAGAGAATGAAAAATGTAAAAAAACTTGCACATGCGGATGTCAAGAAGGAAAAAAATGTACATGTGGATGTGAAGAAGAAAAATGCACTTGCGATAAAAATTGCACATGTGGATGCCAAGAAGGCAAGAAATGTACTTGCGAAGAAAAGAAACATAAATGCAAATGCCATAATTCTAAGTAAAAAGTATATATAACAAAAATTAGAAAAACACAATTTTCAATGAAAAAGCGTGTTTTTCTTTTAATTTTAATTTAGTTATGATACTATAAAACCATTAGGGGGATAAAGATATGGAAGAAATGATTTTATCATTAAAGAATTATTTTAAAAGTGATTATAAGTTTCATGATTTCGATGAAATTAAAAAGAAACTAAAAGTTTATGGAGAAGATAATCTTAACTTATTGAAAAATGCAATTAACAATTTAGAAGAAGAAGGTTTTATACTTTCTAAAAATGGAAAATATCAACAATTTCCTATTAATAATGGTTTAGCATTTGGAAAAATAAAAATTAATAAATCAGGAACAGGATTTGTTCATACTAAAGAAGGTTATGTAATTTTAATAGAAAATAATTGCTTAAATGGAGCTCTTGATGGCGATAATGTTGTAGTAAATGAAATAGTAAAAAAAAGAAAAGATTATTTTTCAGGTTCAGTTTTTAAAGTAGCAAAAAGAAGTTCTGGAATTGTTATTTTTCAGGTTATAGGAAATGGAAAAGAAGCAAGTCTTGTACCATACAATTCAAAAGAATTTATTAATTTAGAAATTAATTCAAATCAATTAGATAATTTACAAGATGGAGATTTAGTAAAGGTAAGAGTTTCAATTAATAATTCAAATGGTGTTTATTATGGAAACATTGAAAAAATTATTGGAAATAAAAATGAATTAGATATTGATATCAAATCAATTGCTGCTAAATATGACGTACCATATGAATTTAGTAAAGAAATTATAGCAGAAGTTAGAGATTTACCAAAAGAGGTAACAAGTGAAGACTTAAAAAATCGTGTTGATTTAAGAAGTGAAAATATTTTTACGATAGATTGTGATCAAACTAAAGATCGTGATGACGCTGTTGGTGTAAAAAAATTAGAAAATGGCAACTATTTATTGAAAGTAAATATTGCTCATGTAAGCCATTATATAAGGCCAGGAACAAAATCTTTTGATGAAGCTATTAATAGATGCTTTAGTCATTATCTATTATATTCTGTTATAAATATGCTACATCCAATTGTTTCAAATGGAATTTGTTCTTTAAACCCAAATGTAGACCGTTTAACTAGGACTGTTGAAGTTGAAATTACACCTTCAGGCGAGATTGCTAATTATCAAATTTATGATAGCGTTATTAGATCAAAAAAAGCAATGTCATATAGTAAGTGCAATGAAGTGTTTGAGGGCAAAAATGTAAGTGGTTATGAAGAATATAGAACTGATTTAATGAATATGTTAGAACTTTATTATATACTAGAAGCTGCACGTCAAAGAAGAAATTTTTTAAACTTTAAATTATTAGAAGTTAAAGAAAAAAGTGATGAGTACAATAAAATTTATGGATTTGAAAAAAACGATTATGGACTAAGTGGAAGTATGATTGAAGTATTCATGGGAATTGCTAATTCAATTTTTTATAGTCACTATGCTTGGTTAACTTTACCATTTCGTGTTCATGAAGAACCAGATCTTTTAAGAGTACAAGAAGTTTTGGAAGTACTACGTAAATCAGGATTTAAAATTCCAAAATATAAGCAAATTGATTGTAAGGCCCTAAATACAATTATTAATTCTTTAGGTAATAGTGAAGCAGATATGATAGCAAGAGAATATTTACTTAGAGGAATGAAAAGAGCAAAATATTCCTCAGAAAATATAGGACACTTTGCAACTCAATTTGATTGCTATGGCCATTTTACATCACCTATTAGAAGAGTACCTGATTTAGCAACAAATGCCTTAGTTGACGATTATCAAACATTTGATTATAGTGAAGAAAATATAAAAAAACTACAAGATTTTATTGAAGAGTTATGTACTAGAGTAAATAGACTTGAAATTATAAGTGAAAAAATGGAAAATGAAGCATTAGAAATGGCAATGGCAGCATATATGGAAGATAAAATTGGAAATGAAGTTGAGGCATATATAGTTGAAATAACTCCTAATTCAATGTTTGTTAGAACCACTGATTGTATAAAAGGAAGAGTATATTTTAAAGATATGAAAGATGATCAATATCACTATGATCAAGTAAAATGCGCTGTAATAGGTAGAAATGGCAATATTTATCATATTGGTGATAAAATTGATTTAGTTGTTAAAGATGCATCTAAAATAAATAGAACTGTTGATTTTGAAACAGTGAAGAAAAAATCATTAAAATTAAGAAGACAATAAAAAAAGGTTACTTGACACAAATAAAAAAAGTTTAAAATAAAATGAAAAAGTATAACTAAAAAATGTTATACTTTTTATGTAGGTGATTATATGAATTCATTACTTTCGTTATGCGATAATGGCGCTAAAAATAGTGTTATAAATGATGACTATTTTTTAGATGATGTTCTAAATTATTATAAGAAAAGTGACAGATCCCATGCTAATTTGGGATATAGTGGAACTGGTAAAAAACTTTCAAGAATAAATCCACTATATGATTTTTTAACTAGTGCTTCTGCATCTAATGATACAACAAAAGTTAATAAAGAAGATTATGAAAAGTATTATATTAAAATGACTAATATTTGGCTAAAAAATATTAAGTCACTTTCACAAAATAAATTAGAAGATCTTAAAAGACAAGGCTTGCCTGGATATGAAATATTACAAAAAACGTTAAAAAATATAGAATCAGTAGAATCTATGCATGATATAGATAAAATATATACTATTATGGTTAGAAATCTTGATGTAGATTTTGAAAAATATAATTATTTTTGGAGATCAAAACAAGAAACTTCAGGATTTTTTCCACAAGGTGATTATTTAGGCGATTTTACACATGTAGATTCAAGATATATTCATGCAAGAAAAATACATAGAGATAAAACTGAATTTAGAATATATGTTGATTGTGCTAATGAAGATTTATTTAAAATAATCGCAGAGTATACACGTCTTTGTGAAACTAATAGAATACCATACTATTTTAAATTCCAAACAGATCCTAAAAGAAATGACAAATTTTTAATATATTGTTCTCTTAAAGAACTAAAAGCAAATATAGATATTTTAAATAGCATTGGAACTAAATATCCAAGCATGGTAAAAAACTGTGGAAATCCTCCAATATTAACAAATAAAATCAATAATTGGATTGGCATTGGTGAAGAACCTGACAATGAACATCTTGACTTTAGACATTCATTTAACACTTTAAGAGCTGACATATTAGAAGATTCTTGCGAAATTCTAATGATAAATTATATTAAAGAACATTTAAATAAAACAGTAAATCATGATGGAAAAAAAGTTTTCTTTGCAAGCTTAATAATAGACAATGCTGTATCTATTATTATGAAAGAATTAAAGACAGACGATTCAGAATTTAAAAAAAGAATTTCAGAAACTCTAAAAGCTAAAAGCGAATTGGGAATACCAAATATATTTACTGGATTTAAAAAGTTAGAAGAAGTATATCCTGAAAAAGGAATATTATATTCAACTAATTATAATCCAATATTTAAAATAAAACTTCCAGATGAAAGAGAATATAATTTTTCAATTAGTACTACAGATAAAATACTAAAATCGATGATAGATATAATGAAAGAAAATGATATAAATTATATTACAACATTAAGAGAATATATAAAAAAGATATCTAGTATTTATGGAGTAGATCCAAATAATATAGCATTAAATTCAAATACATATGAAATGGTTAAAGCATTAGATTCAAAAACCATCAAAATAGATGAACAATTTATAAACAAATTAAAATCTATAAGAAGTAAATATTTATCTAATGATAAAATGCTAAGAACTTATTATCAAGAAAGAAAACAAAATAATGCAACAAATAAAGAATTAAATGAAATAGCTAAAATTATACTTAATAATAAAAAGTGTTATGAAAATATTGATACTGATATTAAATTGATAATAAGAACAAAACCTTTAAGTCAAATTGAATCACATATGATTAATAAATATGAAAATTATGTAGTTTACACTTTTGAATTACCACAACAAGAATTAAAATATTCTCTTTAGACTAAAAATAATGCACACAAAAACCTCATTAAATGTATAAAATGAGGTTTTATTTTATTTACCCAATAATTTTGAAATTTCTTTAATATCTTTTTTAAATAATAAAGTGTCAATAATATTAGAAATTGCAAATAACATAATTATTATTCCAAGAGAAGTTGTTAATGCAATAGTACCTAGATTTGGATTAATTATTATAATTAATCCACAAATAATAGATATTAATGAACAAATAAATATTGATAACCAACTACTATAATTGCAATTATGAAGTAATATAGATAGTCTTAAGTCTAAAGATGATTTAGCTATCATTATTATACCAACTACAATAGGGAATAATGTTTTTATAATGTTTGGATTTAATATCATAATAAGACCAAGTAAAATATCAACAACACCAAGAGTTAAAAAGTTAGAAAAGAATATACTTGATTCTTTTTCTATAACAAAATATAATCCAATAGCAATTAATACTATTGATAAAATATATGTTATAGTTTTAAAAGAAATATCAGGATATATCATAAATATTAATCCAATTATAAACATTATTGCAGATATTATAATAGATGAATATAAAAACTTATTTAATTTTTTTAACATGATTAATTCTCCTTTCTATAATAATTGTAGTATAACTTAAATAATAAGTAAATATCAAAATGACTATTGGACACTCAAAAGTATGTTATAATATCAAAGGAGGCAACTATGAAAACTATAACTATAAAAGAACCATATGCTTCATTAATAAGTAATGGAATAAAAAAAATAGAAACAAGAAGTTGGAAAACTAATTATAGAGGCTATTTATATATTCATGCTGGTAAAGATACCAAAGAAATGAATAATAGTATCATACCATTATTAAAAAATATTAAGACAAATAATGGAAAATTATTATGTAAATGTAAACTTATAGATTGTATTTATATGTCACAAGAATATATTGATAATCTTAAAAAGTCAGATCCAATCGAATATAAATGTGGACAATATGAAGTAGGTAGGTATGCATGGATATTAGATAATATTGAAGTAATTGATAAAATAGAAGTTAAAGGAAAACTTAATATATGGAATTACTATAATGAAAACGAAATAATGAATTTAATGGAAAATATTGAATATGGATGGATTGATAAAAATGGAAATAGACAATTAAAAATAGATTCAAGCATTAGAAATAATTGGCACTATCAATCACCAAAAGAATTAATTAAGTCTAAACTTGGAATATGTATAGAACAGGTTGAATTAGAAAGATATTATTTTAGTTATCCAACAGAATCATATATTATTATATATAAAGACAATGATTTTGAAAGATTACATACATTTTTAACATTTCAAAAAAATAATAAATATTATTGGTTCGAACATGCATGTACTAATTTAAAAGGAATATATGAATATGATACTTTAGAAGACTTATTCAAAGATGTTAAAGATAAATATGAAAAGAGTGAACTAAAATTTAAATGTGATAGAAAAAAATTAAATATATATAAATATTCTAAACAAGAAATGTTAAATAAATGTAGATAAAGGGCAACAAGTTTATTAAATATCAAAAATTATGTTATAATCTATATGGTGATAAGATGAATACAATAGAAGTTAGTTTTAAGTTAGATGGTAATTATGATAAATATTATCAATTATTAACTGCTCATAAAATACCAAACACTTTAACAATAGAAAAGCATGATATATATTGGACTAAATCAGATTTAAGTGATAAAACAGAAGAGCAAATAGAACCACTATGTACAATATTAAGATGTAGTAAAGTGATTGGTGGAACAGAACATAAAGATAAAAAATTCTTTGGTTTAATTAACAATAATGAAAAGAAAAAGATGTGGTATGAAAATTTAGATACATCAGGATTTAATAAACAAGATTCTAAATTATTTAATGGCACATTTACTAGTGAAAGTACTATGTCAAAAACAATTGAAATAATTAATTCAAGAGGATTTAAAAAAGTATTTGATTTAAATTATACTGAATATCAGTTTACAGTACCAACGTCAAAAGCAGTAATTAAATTAAGAAGAATAGGAAATTTAGGATTAATTTGCACATTTAGTAATAACAATTTATCAACATTACCACAAGATATGCAAAAAAATAGATTGGTTGAAGATTTAAGTAATTACGGCTTTGATATAACATATAATTCTAAACAATTAGATATATTTAGGTCTCTTTATTTTAACAGAGAAATGTATAAAAATTAATGGTATGCTTAGTCATACTATTTTTATAAATGCAAAATTGATGTAGAACCTAAAAAATGGTATAATATTTATGTTGGAGTAAATTATGAATCAAGAAAAAATAGGAAAATTTATTAAAGAGATTAGAAAAAAGAATAATTTAACTCAGGCAGAACTTGCAGAAAAATATAATGTTACATACCAAGCTGTTTCAAAATGGGAAAATGGCAAGAATATGCCAGATATTTCCCTTATAAAACAAATGTCAAAAGACTTTAATATTAGTTTAGAAGAATTTTATGATGGCGAATATAAAAATGTAAAAAAAGATAAAAAAATATACATTATAATAATTTTATGTGTAGTAATTTCTTTATTATGCGTTATATATTGTCTGAAACTTAACGGTTCATTTTACTTTAAATCTATATCTACTTCATGCGAAGATTTTAAAATCTCTGGTAGTATTTCATATAATAAAACAAAGTCAGCTATATATATTACTAATATTGAATATTGTGGTGAAGAAGATGAAAATATTTATAAAAGCATAGATTGTACATTATATGAAACGCATAATGACATTATAAAAAAAGTAAGTAATGAATCATTTTACGAAAAAAATGTAAAGTTAGATACTTTTTTAGAAAATGTAACATTTGTAATAGATAACTATACAAGTTCATGTAAAGAATATAAAGATAATGAATTATATTTAGAAATAAAAGCAGTAAATAATGATAATAAAACTATAACATATAAAGTTCCTTTGTCACTTGGAAATAGTTGCGAAAAGTAACTCAACCGATAGTTGAGCAAATTCAACTTAAGGATTATATATAAATTTAATAAATTAAGTTATATTTTAAGTGAAAGGAGTAATTATATGAAAAAAGTTATAATAAGTATTTTATTAATAATTTGCATGTGTGGTTGTACAAAAGAAACACTAAGTACACTACCACAACCAGAATTATCAGAAGGACAAAGAGGTCAACTTGGTATAGATAAAAATATAAATGAGAGTACTATTGATAATTATTTAAATCGTGAAGATAGTGTTTATAGAGACATGAGAATGCTTAAAGATGATGGAGTATATGAAAACATTGGCGGAGACTCTTATATATCAGGCTTTGTAAAAGGATTTGAAGTAGTTCCTTATCCATATCTAGCACCATTATTTGGCTTACCAGAAGAAATTGGAGAAGGTTATACAGGTAAAACATTGTTTAGATTAGATGAAAATGGTAAATATGTTGCTAATTATAAAGAATCACTTGATATATTAGAATATTTATTTCCAAAAGATAAAAATATTTTCTTAATGTGTGGTGGTGGAGGATATGCAGGATTCACTAAAAACTTATTAGTTTCACTTGGATGGGATGAAAATAAAATTTATAATGTTGGTGGATACTGGTATTATGAAGGAAAAAATAATGTTGAAGTAAAAACTACAAAATATGGTGAAACTTCATATCAATTTTATAAAATACCATATCATAATATAAATTTTGATTCTTTACATGAGGCATAAAATGAAAAAAATACTTTTATTGTTAACATGTTGTTTATTAATTGGTTGCTCAAAAGAAGAAAAAATAGAGAAATTCTATTTAAATGACTCTTATTATTCAAATATAGAAATAAAAGAAATATCAGATACAGAATATAATAATTTAATAGAAGAAAAGGATTCATTTGCATTATTAATTTATATGCCAGGGTGTACAACATCAGCAAAATTTAGCAAAATAGTAGAAGATTTTAGTAATGAAAATAATATATCTTTTTACAAAATGAAATGGGCAGACGTCAAAAAAACAAAAATTTATGATTTTTTAAAATATTATCCATCAGTAATAGTGTATAATAATGGAGAATATAAAGCATATTTAAAAGCAGATAGCGATGATGATCTAATATACTATGAATCAGTAAATGATTTTAAAACTTGGATGGAAAAATATGTTTATTTAAGCAAGGAGTAAAATATGAAAAAAAGTAATAAATTAATAATCGTTGGTATATCTTTAATATTTATAATTTTATTATTAATATTAATGCTTTTTAATAGAGCAACAAATACAATAGAAAAAAATGCTACACTTGACATGATTGATTGCAATAGTTCTAAAGTAAATGTATTTATATTTTGGGGAGATGGATGTCCTCATTGTAAAAAAGAATTTGAATATTTAGAAAAGATATCAAAAAGATATAGTAGTTACTTTGATGTATACGGATTTGAAACTTGGTTTAACGAAGACAATTCAAACATAATGAATAAATTTAAAGAATTAAATAAAGATGAATCATCAGGTATTCCATACACTATAATTGGAGATAAAATATTTCATGGATTTGCAAGTGAAATGCAAGATGAATTATTAGACGCTATTATAGAAGAATATAAATCTGAAAATAAATCTTCTTATTGTGAAAAAATCAAAAATGAATTTATAGTTAATGATAAAACTGAATAGGTTATCCTATTCTTTTTTTTATATTAATGTTATAATTTTAGTATGGAAACAAAGGAAATAGAAAAAAAGATTAATGAATTTTTAAGTTCACTAGGTGATTTAAAAAACAAACTAGAAATAGATGATAAAAAGAAAAGAATGGAAGAATTAAATAAAATATCATCAAGTCTAGATTTTTGGAATGACATAGAAAGTACAAAACCTGTATTAGAAGAACAAAAAAGATTAAATAATATTATTAATAAATATGATAATATTTTTGATAATGTAAGCACATTAAAAGAAATGTTAGAACTAGAATTAGGAGAAGAAGACTTAGCATCTCTGATAACAGAAATAGAAGAAATAGATTTGAAAATAAATGATTTAAAACTAGCAACTTTTTTAAATGGTGAATATGATTCATCTAATGCATACATAGAAATACATTCAGGAGCAGGTGGAACAGAAAGCAATGATTGGGCTAATATGTTACTTAGAATGTACACAAGATACTTTGAAAAAAATGATTATAAATATGAAATAATAAGTAAAAACGATGGCGAAGAAGTAGGTATAAAAGGTGCTGTTT
Organism: uncultured Clostridium sp.; assembly: GCA_964490375.1. Classification (GTDB taxonomy): domain Bacteria; phylum Bacillota_I; class Bacilli_A; order RF39; family UBA660; genus CAG-1000. Next base: position 42,737 of record CAZBAZ010000001.1, on the reverse strand, counting down.
TACTAGTTAAGGGTAACTATCCATTTGGTTATTTAAAAGGAGAAACAGGAGTACATAGACTAGTAAGAATTAGTCCATTTGATAGTAATAGTAGGCGTCATACATCATTTGCTTCAGTATTAGTTACACCAGAAATAAATAAAGATTTAAATGTTGAAATAAAAGAAAGCGACTTAAGAATAGATGTTTATAGATCTAGTGGATGTGGTGGCCAAGGAGTAAATACAACAGATTCAGCAGTAAGAATAACACACTTACCTACAGGATTAGTAACATCTTGTCAAATAGAAAGAAGTCAAATAAAAAATAAAGAAAGAGCTATGGAAATGCTAAAAAGTAAACTATTCATGCTTAATTTAAATGAATTTAATGACAAAGTCAAAGAATTAAAAGGAGACATAATGGATGTAAACTTTGGAAGCGCAATTAGAAGTTATGTCATGTGTCCGTATACATTAGTTAAAGATAGTAGAACGAACCATGAAACATCAAGCGTTGATAAAGTATTAGATGGAGAAATACAAGAATTTTTAGACGAATATTTAAAAAAGTAAGAAGAAGCAATTCTTCTTTTACATTTGAATGAAAAGTATTATTGCACCTATAGAAAAAAATATCAAATTTTGCTATAATTTAAAATGGGAGAAGAGAATATGAAGTTATTTAAAAAAATTAATAGTAAAATGGTAAATGAAAAATTATTTTCAAAAAATATAGCAAAACAATCATTTATGTTTGTATTTGGAGCATTAATATCTGCATTATCATTTAATTTATTTTGTTTACCAAATAATTTTGTAAGTGGTAGTTTAGGTGGTTTAGCAGTAATTTTAAATAAACTCTTTTCATTAAATTCAAGTGTTATTATTCTAATTGGAAATATAATATTTATAATAATAAGTATTATTACATTAGGATTTAAAGAATCTTTAATGTCAATAATAGGAGCAAGTGTATATACTTTATTTATTTATGCAACCTCAGATATACCAGAAATGATACATTTTTCATTTGATAACATACTATTATATGTTTTAGCAGCGGGCGTTGTAGGTGGCTTTGGAGAAGCATTAGTATATAAGTCAGGATTTAATACAGGTGGAACAAGCATAATTGCAATAGTAATACAGCATTATAAAAAAATGCCATTAGGTAAAATATTGAGAATTATTTCTGTCGTAATAATAGCAAGTGGAGCATTTGTATTTGGATATACATCAGTAATGTATTCAATTATTATTACAATGTTAGCAACATACTTAGTAGACAAAATATTAATTGGAATAAGCAATTCAAAAAACTTCTTTATTCAAACAAATTATCCAGATGAAGTTGCAGACTTTGTAATGAAAATTATAGAAAGCGGAGTAACAGAATTAGATATAAAAGGAGCTTATTCTCATAAAAGAAAGAAAATGCTTATGTGCGTAGTACCAACAGAAAAGTATACATTACTTAAAGATGCAATTCATGAAATAGACCCAGATGCTTTCATAGTTGTAAGTGACTGCTATGAAGTATTAGGTGGTACTAAAAAGGAAAAAATTGCCATTGGATAATTATATTAATAAATTTATAATTAGATAGGAGGAATTTATGCAGTTAATAGAAATAAGAGATGTAACCAAAAGATATACAAATGGCGTAACAGCATTATGTGATGTTAATTTAGGCATATCAAAAGGTGAATTTGTATTTATTATAGGAGAATCTGGAAGTGGAAAATCAACATTAATAAAACTTTTATATAGACAAGAAAAGCCAACAAGAGGAGAAGTATATGTTGGTGGCATAAATGTTGCTAAATTAAGAAATGGTAGAATTTATAAATTAAGAAGAAAATTAGGAATTGTTTTTCAAGATTATAAATTATTACCTAAAAAAACAGTATTTGAAAATGTAGCATTTGCTTTAGAAATATATGGCTTAAAAGAAAGCGAAGTAAGAAAAAGAACAATAAAAGCTATAGAACAAGTTGGGCTTAAAGATAAATTAAGAAGTTATCCAGAAGAATTATCTGGTGGAGAACAGCAAAGAGTATCAATTGCAAGAGCAATAGTAAATGATCCAAAAGTACTAATATGTGATGAGCCAACAGGTAATTTAGATCCAAAAACATCAATGGAAATAATGAAAGTTATAGATGATATTAATAAAGAATTAGGTACAACAATTATAATGGCAACACATGCTGAAGACATAGTAAACAAAATGAAAAAAAGAGTTGTAAAACTAGACAAAGGATTAATTATAAAAGATACATTGAAAGGAAATTATAGAAGTGAAAGCGATTAGAATATTATTAACAAATATTGATGAATCATTCAAAGGTGTTTTTAGAAACTTCTCTCTTTCACTTGCAAGTATTTCATGTATAGCAATAACTTTAATACTGGTTGGTTTTAGTATAATACTTTCATACAATGTAAATAATTTTACTAAAGAAATAGAAGGAGATTTAAATATAGTTGTATTCTTGAAAAGAAAAGCAACAACAGATCAAATAGCATTTGTTGAAGAAAAAATAAATATGTTAAGTAACATAAAAGAAGTAACATTCAATTCAAGAGAAAATGTAAAAGCATCAATGCAAAAAGAATCGGATGTATTTAATAGTGTATTATCTGAATATACAGAAGAAACAAATCCATTACAAGATACATTTTTAGTTAAAGTAGAAAATATAAATAAAATAGGAGAAACAGCAGATGAATTAAAAAAGATTGAAAATGTAGATGTAGTTAAATATGGAGAAGGTTCAGTAGAAGAATTAGTCAAAATATTTAATTTAGTAAAAAAAGCAACATACATTATAGTTATTGGTCTTATTATCGTAACATGTTTCTTAATTAGTAATACTATTAAAATAACAATTCAATCAAGAAGAAGAGAAATAGAAATAAGACGTTTAGTCGGAGCAAGCAATATGTTTATAAAACAACCTTTCTTCTTTGAAGGAATAATTATTGGATTTATTGGTTCAATTCTTCCAATAGCCGCTTGCTGTTATGGATATGCATATTTATATGATAAGATGGGAGGAAAAGTATTTACAAATATTATTAAACTTGTAAAACCATCAGAATTATTATATACAATTGTATTTGCATTAATGATTATTGGAGTATTAGTCGGAGCTTTTGGTAGTTATAGAGCAGTAAGGAAATATTTAAAAGTATGATGAAGAATATATTTAAAAAAATTTTAATATTATTATGTTTCTTCACATTCATCTTTAACGTTAGTGCTACTAGCAATAAAACAACTTTAAAAGATTTAAAAGATAAACTTGCTGAAGACCAAGCAAAAGTTAACTCTATAAATTCACAAAAATCAAAAGTAGAAAAAGAAATAAAAGCAATGGAAACTGATTTAGCAAAATATGCTAGCGAAATAGAACAATGTGAAAAAGACATAGAAGAATCAAAAAATAAAATAGAAGAATTAAATGAAGAAATAGAAAATAAACAGGGTGAAATAGATAATTTAGTATCATTTAAACAATTGTCTGGAGAAGATAATGTTTATCTAGAATACATATTTGGAGCATCTTCATTTACGGATTTTATTTATAGAGCATCAGTAGTTGAACAATTAACTAAATATAATGATGAATTAATAGATGAAATGAATAATTTGATTGATGAAAATAAGCAAAAACAAAAAGATTTAAATGAACAAATTGAAAAATCAGAATCTACAATAGATAAACTAAATGAAAAATTAAAATCATCTAATTTAACTATGGATGATTTAGTTGATGACCATAAAGATGCTAAAGCTGACCTAGAAGCAAGTAAAAAAGAAGTAGAAGCATATGAAAAACTTTACAAACAATATAATTGTAAAGAAACTACAAGCATAATAGATTGTATAAATATTCCTTATGCGAATGGTTTTACAAGACCAGTTACAAGAGGCTATATGAGTAGTAATTATGGAATGAGATACCATCCGACTCTTCACTATTATAGAATGCATAATGGAGTTGATATTGGTGTCCCAACAGGTACAAGTGTATATGCAAGTGCCGCTGGAATTGTAAGCAAAATAACAAGAGTATCTAATCCAAACAAGAAAAACTCCAGTTGTGGAGGTAATATGGTATATATAAAACATCGAGTCAATGGAAAAGAATACACAACTGTTTATATGCATTTACATACAATTAAAGTTTCTTTAAATGATTATGTAACTTTAAATACCATAATAGGTACATCAGGTGGTGGAGAAAGTTATGATTATTGTACAACGGGTCCACATCTACATTTTGGTATAATGTATGGTAGTAGTTATACAGACCCAAGAAACTATGTAAATTTCCCAGCAAAAGGAAAGAGTTTCTTTAGTAGATGGAGTTAAGACTGAGTAAATCAGTCTTTTTTAATTGAACGAAAAAAAGTTTTATGATAGAATTAGAGCATAAGAATAGAGGTCATACAAATGAAGAAAAGAAATATCATATTTTTTTCAACTTTAGTGCTAATATACTTAGTTGCAGCACTTACAATTTCAAATGTAAACGGTAGTTATGCAGCTTCAAAATTTTCTTATAAGAGTAATGAATGCATATCACTTTATGAAGGATATGTTTTAATATATAATACAAATGGAGGAGATAAGTTAGAAAATACATCAGTATGTGCTGAATGTGATTCTATAAGACAATCTTATTTACCAACACCAATAAAATCTGGCTATAATTTTGAAGGCTGGTATTATGATACTGCATTAACAAAGAAAGTAAATGGTGTAAAAATAAATGATGTTATAGAAACTGGACATTTTGATACTGATGGATGTTATTTTTATGATAAAAGTATAAATCTCTATGCAAATTGGATACAAATAGAAACGAAAATTGATTGTCCAACAATTGAAGGTGGAAGTTTTGAATTAATATATGAAACAAATGGAGGAAGTAAACTGGGTAGCACAACAGTTTGTAGGGGATGTGGCACATACTCAGATTTACCTGTGCCAACAAAATCCGGCTATACTTTTGGAGGCTGGTATTATGATTCAACATTTATGACGAAAGTTGAAGGAAATAGTACAAGTGATATTAAAGAAATTGGTCATTATGACTCTAACGGATGTTATTCTTATGATAAAAGCATAACACTATATGCTCATTGGAAAGCAAATACCAAAAAAGAAGAGAAAACAAATATGTCATCCACTTCAAAAAAATGTAATACAGAAGTAAATAATAAATACACCCTAACTTATCAAGTAAGCGAACAACAAAATGTAACAAAAGAAATATGTGTAGGATGTGATGACAATCCGGCAATAATAAATTTAGAAAGAAACGGATATGTATTTGCTGGTTGGTATTATGATACTGCTTTAACAAAAAAAGTTGAATCAGAAAAAACAAGTGATATTAAAGTAAGCAAAAAATATGACAAAAATAATTGCCATATTGGATATAAAGATGTAACTCTTTATCCAAAATGGGTTGAAAAAAGTATATGTGAAGAAGCAAAAACACTTACAATATCATTTGATACATTAGGTGGAAGTAATATAGAAGATATTAAAATAACTAGTGAAGAATTTACAATATTTAAAATTGATCCAGAAATACCAACAAAAGAAAACTATATATTTGAAGGTTGGTACTATGACTCAGAATTAACTAATAAAGTTGATACAAATTCACTAACATTAAATAACAATGCAGACTGTGAAGATACAAAAATTACATTATATGCAAAATACAAAAGCATAGACACTGCTATATTAAAAGGAAAAATAGTTAACTCTAATAAAGCAGCATTAACATATACAAAAGTATCTTTAGATGATGAAATAGAAACTTTAACTGATGATAATGGTTATTATGAATTAGAAAATGTTTCTGATGGTAATCATGACTTAATTATAAAAGATATAAATGACAACGTTATTAGTAAAGCAACTATATCAATTCTAAACCAAATAGAACAATCAGTAGATGAATATACATTAACATATACTAAAGATGCAAGTATGATTAGTGCAAACATAAAAATAGATAAAACAGGTAATATAGAATTTGTTAAAACAGACACTAAAAGTATTAATAGTTTAATAATTGTAATAGGTTTAATAATAATTGTTATTATGGCAATAATTATTAGTCAAAATAATGTAAAATCAAAAGAAGATTAAAAAGTTAGATGCAAAAAGTGTCTAACTTTTAATATTTTTAAAATATGTTATAATTAATTAAAGTTTAGGTGGTGATTGTATGTCATTTACAACAAATATAAAAAATGAAATAAGTAATATAGAATATGGTGAATCTGAAAAAATGGCAGAATTATCAGCTATATTAAATATTGGAGTTAAAATACATGAAGACAATTTTGAAATATTAACAGAAAATTTAAGCGTAGCAAGAAGAATATATAAATTAATTAAAGATACCTATCATGTCGAAATAGGAATGGATACCAGTGAAGTAAATACATTAAGAAAAAACAAACTAGTATCACTAAAAGTAAATGAAAAAACTGATTTGATATTAAATGATTTATGTATACTAGAAAATAGTAACAGAATTTATGTACCTCGTAATTATTTAATAGATGAATTAAAAGATAAACAAGCATATTTACGTGGTATATTTATGATGTGCGGAAGTATAAATGATCCTAAAACAAGTAGATATCATGCAGAATTTGTAATATCAAATGAAGAAACAGCTAATGAAGTAAATAGATTATTAAATGATTTACATTTTAATAGTAAAGTAATCAAAAGAGAAAAGAATTACATGGTATATATTAAAGAATCCGAAAAAATAAGTGACTTTATAAAAATGTTAAATGCAACCACATCATTATTTTATTATGAAGATATAAGAATTTATAGAGATCATAAAAATATGACAAATAGACTTAACAATTGTGAACAAGCTAATGTTGATAAAATGATGAATGCATCTAATGAGCAATTAGAAATGATAAAGAAATTAAGAGAAGTAAAAGATTTTGATTTATTAGATGAAAAAATTAAAACAATATGTATTTATAAAGAAAAATATCCAGAAAGTTCTATGTCAGAATTAGCAGAAATAATAAGTAGTGAAACAGAAAAGCCTATATCGAAAAGTTGCATAAATCATAGATTTAGAAAAATAAAAGAAATGATTAATTTGTAAACCTCAAAATATATGAGGTTTTTTCTTTTCAAAATCTCAAAAATTTGATAATATAATATATATAGAGTAAAGAGGGATAGATATGAAAAAAGATATTGAATTAGTATTTGAAGATAGCAGAATTATTGAAACTAACAGAGGAATTACTGTAAGAGAAATACTAAAGATAATAAATGATGACAAAGTAATTGCTTTAAGAATAAATGGTTCAGCTGTCCCAGCAGACTATGAAATTATGGAAGATGCTTTTGTAAATTATATAACTACTGTTGATAGAATTGGTCAAAAAATATACACAAAAGGATTAGAATATGTATATATTAAAGCAGTTAGAGAAGCTTTTGGTAGTAAAGCAGTAGTAAATATTAAACATTCATTAGACAAATCTTTATATACAGAAATAACAGGTAAAAGAGAAATAAATGCAAATCATATTCCATTAATCAAAAAGGCTATGAAAGAAATAGTTGAAAAAGATATACCATTTAAACATATAAGTGTATCGAGAAGTGATGCGTATGATTATGTTACAAGTTTAAATGAGCCTGAAAAAGCATTAAATTATTTATATATGACAAATGACTCTGTAACTATGTATGAATTAGATGATGACTACAACTATTTTTATTATTTAATGCCCCCATCAACTGGCTATTTAAAAAGATTTGATTTAACTTATGTTGAACCAAATGGAATAGTTTTAAGTTATCCAATAAAAAATATTATTCCAAAATACAATCCATCACCAAAAGTATTAGAAGCATTTAAAGAATATGAAAAAGATCTTGCAGGATTAGGCGTAAGATATGCAGGTGATGTAAACAAAATGGTAGTAGATGGAAAAATAAATGATTTTATTCAAGCAAATGAAATATTATATGATAAAAATTTGGAAGAAGTAGCAAATAAAGTAGCAAAAAATAAATCAATAAGAGCAATATTTATTTCGGGGCCAAGTTCAAGTGGTAAAACAACATCTTCTAAGAAACTAGCATTATATTTAAGATCGAGAGGTTTAGAACCATTTGTTATTTCTACTGATGACTATTTTGTTGAAAGAGAAGATAGTCCAAAAAAAGCAGATGGTAGTTACGAATTTGAAATAGTTGAAGCTTTAGATATAAAATTATTTAATTCTCAATTAAAGAGTCTATTAAGTGGAAAAGAAGTTGTATTACCTACATATAATTTTCTAACAGGAAAAAAGGAATATAAAAGAAAGCCAACTACACTTAAACCAAACGAAGTATTAGTAATAGAAGGCTTACATGCTATAAATGAAAAATTAAGTTCAGTAATTCCTCAAAATGAAAAATTAAAATTATATATAAGCCCATTTACGCCAGTAAGGTTAGATAGGCATAATCATATATCAACAACTGATTTAAGATTATTAAGACGTATGGTAAGGGATTACAAACATAGAGGATATTCTGCAGAAGAAACACTACGAAATTGGGCAGGTATGAGAGAGAGTGAAGAAAAATATGTATATCCATATCAAAGAGAAGCAGACTATATAATAAATACATCTCTTGCTTATGAAATTGGAGTTTTAAGAACATATGCAGTACCATTGTTATTCTCTGTAGAAAAGAATTCTCCATACTATGAAGAAGCAATTAGAATATTAAATTTTTTAAAGGGATTTTTAAGTATACCAAGTGAAGCAATACCAAATGTAAGCGTATTAAGAGAATTTATTGGTGGAAGCTATTTTGAATAGGAGGAAATAAAATGAAAGTAGCAATTAATGGATTTGGAAGAATAGGAAGAACAGCATTAAGATTATTACAAAATGAAAAGGATATTGAAGTAGTAGCTATAAATGACTTAACTGATGCAAGCCAATTAGCATATTTATTCAAATATGATTCAGCTCATAGAACATATAAAGGAAAAATTGGATTTGAGGGAAATGATTTAATTGTAAAAGGCAAAAAAATTAAGGTTTTTGCAGAAATGGATCCAAATAATTTACCATGGAAGAAACTAGGGGTAGATGTAGTATTAGAATGTACTGGAGTTTTCACATCAGCTGAAAAATGTCAAGCACACTTAAATGCAGGAGCTAAACATGTTATTATAAGTGCTCCAGCTAAAGATGATGTTAAAACAATTGTTTATGGAGTAAACCATGAAATATTAAATAAAAATGATAAAATCATTAGTGCAGCTAGTTGTACAACTAATTGTTTAGCACCACTTGTTAAATTAATTGATGATAAGTTTACCATTAAAAAAGGATTTATGACAACAGTTCATGCAATTACAAATGACCAAGTAACTTTGGATATTGCACATAAAAAAGGAATTTATTCAAGACGTGGTAGAGCAGCTTCATTTAATATAATTCCAACATCAACAGGAGCAGCTTCTCAAATAGGAAAAGTCATTCCTCATTTAAAAGGAAAAATGGATGGAATCGCCCTAAGAGTTCCAGTGGTAGATGGTTCTGTTGTAGATGTAACTTTGGAATTAGAAAAGAATGCTACTATTAAATCAGTTAATAATATGTTCAAATCACATCAAAGTAAAACAATTAAATATACTGAAGACCCAATTGTTAGTTCAGATATAATTGGAGAAGAATATGGATGCACTATTGATGGACTTTTAACAAACATTGTAGAGAGTGATGGAAAACAATTATTAAAAGTTGTAGCATGGTATGATAATGAAGTTGGATACACTGCTCAAATGATAAGAACTATGAAATTATTTATGTAAAATACAATAAAAAGATTTCTGATATTATAGAATAATAACTCTTATTATAGTATAATTATGATAGGAGTTTTATTATGAAATTTAATATCAAAAAATTTAAAAAAAATATATTATTTTTTATAGTAAGTATAGCATTAATAGTGGTTTTATTATTAGTGAGTATTTTATTTGGTGAAAAAGGAACAAAACTAGATAAAAGTGATTTAACTAATGATGATGTTGATATAAATTCACTTGTTATAAATGAAATAATGACATCAAATAATGGAGTTATATCTGATGAAGAAGGTAACTTATATGATTATATTGAAATATATAATGGAAGTGACTCTGATATTAACTTGAAGAATTATGGATTAAGTGATGAAAATGATAAAGTAAAATGGGCCTTTGGAGATATAACAATAGAATCTAAAAAATATATAGTTGTTAAATTAACTGGTAAAAAAGGTGAATTAAGTGCTGACTTCAAACTTAAAAGTTCTGGTGGAGAAATTGTTACTCTATTTAAACCAAATGGAAAAGTAATTGATGCAGTAGAAACTGTTTCATTGGAATCAAATTATGTGATGGCAAGAGATCCAAAAGGCACCTGGGTTGTACAAGAAAAGCCAACACCTGGATTTGCAAATACTATTGATGGTCATGAAGAGTTTATTGCATCCTTAATTTCAAACGATGATGAAACTATTGTTATTAATGAAGTTTTACCAGATAATAAAGGTAATTTTAAAAACAAAAATGGAGAATATAGTGGATATATAGAAGTCAAAAATGTTAGTGATAAATCTATTAATATTGCAAATTATAGTTTATCTAATAGTGAAGACGTTAGTTTTAAATGGCAATTTCCAAGCACTAAATTATCTCCGGGAGAAGTTGTTGTAGTATATACATCAGGAATAAGCAGAAAAAGTGGAGAGTTAAGTACTGGATTTAAATTAAAAAGTAAAAATGGAGTAGCGGTTTTAACTAATAATAAAGGTAAAGTAATAGATAAAGTTGAATATACTAATTTAGCAAATGGTAAAGCTTATATTAGAAATAACAATACGATGTCAGAAGGAAGTAGTATTTCACCTGGTTATGATAATGGAATAGATGGAATAAAAGACTTTCAAAAGAAATATATGAGTACACCAGATGATTTAATTATTAGTGAAGTAATGAATAATAATTATAAATATTTGCCTCAAAATGGTGGAAATTATTATGACTGGATAGAGTTACATAATAATTCTAATGATACTATTAAACTAAGTGATTATTGTTTAACAAATACTACAAATAACATATGTATGTATGAGTTACCAAATGTTGAACTTGGCAAAGGCGAATATTATTTAGTTATGGCTTCCGGAACAGAAAGTTTGTCAAATGATAAATATAAGCATGCAAACTTTAAAATAGGTGATGTTGAAGGAATATATTTAACTAAAAATAAAAATATTGTTGACTCTATATTAGTATCAGATGTTCCAAATGGAAGTTCTATTGGTAAAGGAAAAGATTATGGTGTTTATTATTATAAAACTCCAACACCAGGAAGTAAAAATGGAAATGGAGATATAGCAATGTCTAGTATTCCAACATCTTCTGTTTCTGGAGGAATATTTAATAATAAAGATGAAATAGAAGTAGCACTTACAGGAAGTGGAAAAATTTATTATACACTTGATGGCTCAACACCAACTGTCTCATCTAAAGTATACAGTAGTCCTCTTACTATTAAGAAGACTACTGTTTTAAGAATAATGAATAAAGAAGATGGAAAACTAGAAAGTGAAACCAAAACTTACTCATACATAATGAACGAAAATCATAAAATAGCCGTTATGTCATTAAGTATAGATGAAAAAAAATTAAATAATGTTAACAGTCATACATCATTAAATAGTTCAGTAATTGAACAGGCTTATGTAGAATTTTATGACACAGATGGAAACAGTTTCGAAATAGGTGCAGGATTAAAATTATTTGGTGGTTCTACTAGAAGTTATAAAAAGAAAAGCTACGAAATAAAATTTAAAAAAGAATTTGGTTCTGCTCATTTAAAATATAAAGTATTTGATACAGTAGATAGTTCAATGTATGAGTCTCTTGTATTAAGAACAGGGTCACAAGACGAATTTGAATATGATAGTCAAAGAACCGTTATAAAAGACGTAGTGGCTACATCATTAATGGATGAATACACAGATGTAGATGTTCAAGCATATAAACCAATTGCATTATATATTAATGGAAAATATTGGGGAATATATTTTATCCGTGAAAAAGTAGATGAATCATTTATTTCAAATCATTATAATGTACAAGCAACAGAAGAAAACACTTCAATATTAAGAATAGACGGAGAAGTAAAAATTGGAACAAATAAAAATTATAATTCACTTATAAATTTTGTATCTAATAATTCTATGAGTGATAAATCAAATTACAACAAAATTAAAGATCAAATAGATATTACAAGTTTATGTGACTTTTGGATTGGTGAAATATATACTGCTAACTATGATATATTAAATACTAGATATTTCAGTAGTAGTGTAGTAGATAATGGTAAATGGAAATATATATTCTATGATTTAGATTCAGGATTCTTTAGAACTAATCAAAATTCATTTGCTGAATATACTAATTCAAGTGGTATGGGAGCATGGAACTTTCCAACGACATTACTTAGAAATTTAATGAAAAGTGATGAATTTAAAAAAGCATTCTTAGAAAGGCTATCATATAATCTAAAAAATACTTGGTCTTATGAAAATGTTAGTGAAAAAATAGACAATATAATAGAAGAAATTGGAAAAGACGAATTTAAAAGAAATGCAGAAAGATGGAATAACTCATATAGTCATTGGGAAAGTTCAATCACAGCTATGAAAACATTTGCTAAAAAAAGAAATGCTATTTTGGTTAAGTATGCTAAATCGTATTTTAATTTATCTGATTCAGAAGTTAAGAAATATTTTGGTGATGTTAAATGAAAAAATATAAATATAGACATGAATTAAAGTTTAAAATAAGTAATAGTGCTGCAGAAGTATTAAAACAAAAACTATCATTAATATTAGGAAAAGATAAAAATGCTTATTATGAAGATGGTTCTTATTTAATAAAAAGTTTATATTTTGATAATTTAGATTCTACTTCATATTATGAAAAAATGGATGGAGTACTATATAGAAAAAAATATAGAATTAGAATTTATAATGATGATGAGAGTTTTATAAGACTTGAAAAGAAAATGAAGCACAATACTTATACAGCAAAAGAACAAATGTTGATTTCAAAAGACATATATAGTAAAATATTAAATGGTAAAATTAATGAAATAAAGAATCCTGAAGGTTTATTACTAGAATTTATAAATGATACAAAGACAAAAGGATTGATTCCATCAGTAATTGTTGCTTATCACAGAATAGCATTTACATATCCAGTAAGTGAAGTAAGAATTACATTTGATTCTAATATAGAAAGTGGTCTTTACAATTATGATTTATTTGATAATGAAATGCCAACATATTCAGTAACAGAAGATGGAAAACAAGTTTTAGAAGTTAAATTTAATGAAATATTACCATTACATATTGCAAATATATTAAACGATATTCCTAGTTGTAGAGAAGCAGTTAGCAAATTTGCAATATGTAGAAGTATCAAGTAGGAGGAATAAAATGAGTGCAGTTGATACAATAAAAAAATCAGTATTAGAAAATTTTACAGGAACAATTTCAGTTGGAGATATGATTATATCTCTTATAGTAGCATTTGTAATTGGAATGTTTATTATATACATATATAGAAAGACTTATACTGGAGTAGTATATAGTAAAGCATTTTCTTTATGTTTACTTATGTTATCTATGGTAACAGCAATGATTATTAGAACAATTAATTCTAATATCAGTTTATCTTTAGGTATGGTTGGTGCTTTATCAATCGTAAGATTTAGAACAGCTATAAAAGAACCAGTTGATACAGGATTTATGTTTTGGGGAATAGCCGCAGGTATTATGTGTGGAGCAGGATTATATATTCCAGCTTTAGTAGCAACTTTAATGGTTGGAGTATTATACTTTGGGGCATACTTAATGGGATTTAGAACAGCTAATAGATATTTATTAGTATTAAAATATAAAGCAGATGCACATAATGATGTAGTTAAAAAATTAAAGACATTAAAGAAATTTAAAATAAGAAGTAAATCAATATTTAAAGATGAAGTAGAACTATCATTAGAAGTAGATATTAAAGAAAATAATAAAAAAATTGCTAATATAGAAACTACAATAGTTGATCAATTTAATAATGTAGATGGAGTTATAAATGCAAGCTTAATTGCATATCAAAATGACTTTGGAGATTAGAGGTAAATTATGTCTAGAAGAAAAGTACTAAAAATCACTCCTGTCTTGGTTACAATAAATATTTTCCTATTATTATTTATAATAGGATTTTACACATTTAGACTTATTAAATACTATAAGTTAGAAAATGGTGAAAGTGATTCAAATAATACAAATTTACTTGTTGATAAAGTGTTAAAAGATGAAAGCTATGTAGATTTAACAAAAGGTTTAGTAAAAAATGATGATAAAACTTCTTATACGTATAAAGGCGATGTTGATAATAACTATCTTATATATTCAGGAAATTTATATAGGATTTTAGGTATTGATAATGAAAAAAATATAAGAGCCATTAGTGAAAATGTTATTACTATGATGTATTCAGGATTAGAAAAAGGCTATGATGATTCATATGTTAATAAGTGGTTAAATGATACAGAAAAATCAAAATTTACTAAAGATTTATATGGGTTTGATTTATTAACTAATTCATTTAGATGTGAAGATAAAATTGATGATATGACGAAAATAACATGTGAAAATTTAAATATGTCAAATAAAGTTACAATATTATCACTTTATGATTATTATAATGCAGGTGGTAAATCAAGTTTCTTAAATAATGGAGAAACATATTATTTATCAACAACTGATTCTTCTAATGAAACATATTTTATAACTGAAACTGGAGAAATAGCAAAAGATCAAGTAAGTACTAAAATTCATGGAGTTAGACCTGTTATAACTTTATCATCAAAAACAGAATTACTAAGTGGAAATGGTTCGAAAGATAATCCATATGTAGTAGAAAAACATGATATTAATGAATTAAAAGATGTTTATGTAGGAAATTATATTGAATTGGATGGAATCAAATATAGAGTTATAGAAAAAGAAACAGATAGTGTAAGAGTTGCAAGTACAGAAGCATTAACAAAGGATAATAAATTAATTGAAACAACATTTGATAGTACCTCAAGTAAAATTAATGTTAAAACTGGCTTAGGTTTATATCTAAATAAAGACGTTTTAAATATGTTAAATAATAATGAAAATATAGTAGAATCTTCATGGAATATTGGGAAGTTAGCGCTAGATAACTTAGACTATACTGCATTAGAAGACGAAAAAGTGACTATGAAAATAGGTATGCTAAACATATCAGATAATTTCATAGGTGATGTTAAAAATGTATTTACTTTAACAAGAGGAATAGAATCTGATTTAATAATAAATGTTATTAAAGAAAATGGTACAGTATTTGGAGATAATATTACATCAAAATATAATATTAGAATAGCATTTAACTTAAAAAATGATTTAAAAATAAAAAATGGAACTGGAACACTTAATAATCCATTTGTACTAGGAGAATAAAATGAAAAAGAAAAAAAGTAAATTTATAGTGTTTTTAATTGTTATAGATGTTCTAGCCTTAATAAGTTTCTTTGTAGTATATGGCCCATTTTCATTCTTTAGGGATTTTTGGGTAACAACAGCCATGACAACAAAGTCACATCATTACTTTGCATATGTATTTTATAGTGAAGAAGAAGTACAAGAGGTGTTAGATAACAATAAAGTAATTGAATCAGATGATCCAACAGACACATCAAAAATAACTTTCAATCCAGATTTTGAATCAGATACTTATGAATCTATTTATGAAGA
Organism: uncultured Clostridium sp.; assembly: GCA_964490375.1. GTDB lineage: Bacteria > Bacillota_I > Bacilli_A > RF39 > UBA660 > CAG-1000. Next base: position 26,825 of record CAZBAZ010000001.1, on the reverse strand, counting down.
ACAAATCTTGAAGAAAGAAAATGAAGATGATAGATATAAAATATTAGATATAAGCGGTAAAGGTTGGAAAGGATATATGATTGTTGTATATGACCCAGCTGATGTAGAACTAGTATTCTCAAAAAATTATGGTAAAGGTGGAGATTACCTTTCAACAATGGCAAGTGATGCCAATGCTTTAATAGCAATGAATGCATCAGGAGTTAATTCAATACCTGGAAGTAATAGAGTTACTGGAACAGTTATTAAAGATGGAAAAGTTTATGATGTTGGAAGAAGTATTAATAAAGGTGGAGGATTAATTGGATTTACAAAAGATAATGTATTAATGCTTACTAAAAAGTCGGCAGAAGAAGCTATCAAAGATGGTATGGATAGAGCAGTAGAATTTGGCCCATTCTTAGTTATAAATGGAAAAAAATCAACATTTAAAGGAAATGGTGGTTGGGGAATAGCTAATAGAAGTGCGATTGGTCAAAGACAAGATGGAATAGTTTTATTTGTAGTTATTGATGGTAGAACATCATCTTCTGTAGGAATATCAATGCCAGAATTAGCAGAATTGTTTGTTAAATATAAAGCATATAACGCAGCTAACTTAGATGGTGGTGGTTCAAGTGCATTATATGCTGTAAAAGATGGAAAAGGAGCCTTAATTAATAATCCACAAGGCTATGGATATTCAGGTGAAAGAAGACTACCAAATGCATGGATGATTTTATCAAAAGATGAAGAGGAGGAATAATGATAGAAAAGAAAAATCCAACAATTTACTTAATGTGTGGAAAAGCAAAACATGGGAAAGATACATTCTCAGCATTCTTAAAGAAAGCATATGAAGATAATGGAAAGAAAATTATAGTAACTCAATTGTCAAAATACATAAAATATTATGCAAGAGAAATGACCGGATGGGATTTAAGTGAAGAAACTAAGCCTAGAGAATTACTCCAACAATTAGGAACAAGTGTTATAAGAGAATATTTGCAAAAAGAAGATTTATTCATTAATAGAATGATAGATGATATAGATGTATTCTCATGCTTCTATGATGCTATAATAATAAGTGATGTTAGACTAAAAAAAGAAATACACGATTTAAAAGCTTCATATCCAAATGCAAAAGTAGTTCATATATTAAGACCTGACTTTGATAATGGATTAACCGAGGAACAAAAGAAACATAAAACAGAAGTGGATTTAGATGACTTTACAGATTATGATGTGGAAATTGTAAACACAACTTTAGAAAGACTAGAAGAAGATGCTAAAAAATTATACATAGAAACAGAAAGGTAGGTATAAAAAATGAAAAGTATTAAAAGTGCTAGTGTAAAAGGTAAAAGAGTAATAGTAAGAGTTGATTTTAATATTCCATTTAAGGATGGGAAAATATTAGATGATAATAGAATAGTAAGTAGTCTTACAACTATTAATTATCTAGTAGAAAAGAAAGCTAAAGTAATTTTATTATCTCATTTAGGAAGAGTTAAGACAGAAGAAGACAAGAAAAAGAATTCACTTAGAATAGTAGCTAAACATTTATCTACATTAGTAAATACTCCAGTATACTTTATTCCTAAAACAAGAGGAGAACTCTTAGAAACAACTTTGGATAACTTATGCGAAGGAGAAATTGCAGTTATAGAAAACACTAGATGGGAAGACTATCCAAAAACATTAGAAAGTTCATGTGATGAAAAACTATCTAAATATTGGGCTAGTCTAGGAGATATATTTGTATTGGATGCATTTGGAAGTGCTCATAGATGCCATGCTTCAACTTATGGTATATCTAAATATTTACCATCATATGCTGGATTTTTAGTACAAAATGAAACGACTATCTTAGATAAAGCATTAAAACAAAATAAAACTCTAATTTTAGGTGGAGCAAAAGTAGAGGATAAAATAGGAGTAATAAATAATTTAATAAAAAAATCTGATAAAGTATTACTAGGTGGTGGAATGTGTTTTACATTCTTAAAAGCTAAAGGATATAATATTGGAGAAAGTATATTAAGTGAAGAAAATATTGATTATGCAAAAAAATTATTAAAAAAATATCCAAATACTATCATTCTTCCAATAGATGTTGTAACTCAAAATGGAATTAAAAATATAGAAGATATGAGTGATGATGATATTGGATATGATATTGGTCCTAAAACTATAAAACTCTTTACAGAAGAATTAAAAACAAGCAAATTAGTATTATGGAATGGTCCACTTGGTAAATATGAAGATAAAGAATATGAAAATGGTACTAAAAAAGTAATGCAATTTTTAAAAAAACAAAAGTTTAATACAATCCTAGCAGGAGGAGATATAACAGGAGCCTCAAAATACTTTAATATAGAATTATACTATGTTTCAACAGGTGGAGGTTCAACACTAGAATACTTAGAAGGAAAAAAATTCAAAACACTAGAAAGATTAAATGGTATAAATAAATGAAAAAGGTAATTCTAAATCAAAAAAGTTATTTATTATATAATGATATGATAAACTTCAAAAATGATTTTGATAACATCAATAATATAAACTATGATTTTATATTATTTCCTCCTATATTATATTTAACACTATTTAAAGATGCTAAATATAGTGTAGGAACACAAAATTTTTTTAGTTCAAAAATGGGTTCATTCACTGGAGAATTAAATCTAGAATCTTTAAAAGACATAAATGTTTCATATACATTAATTGGTCACTATGAAAGAAGAAAATTCATAGAAGAAACAAAAGAAATGACAAAAGAAAAACTATTCAAATCATTAAGTAATAAATTTAACACTATTCTTTGTGTAGGAGAATATAAAAAAACAAAAAAACCATTTAACTATATCAAAAAAGAATTAAATTATTATTTAAAATCTATTGAACCTTTAAATTTAAAATATTTATCTATTGTATATGAACCAAACTGGGCTATAGGTAGTGGAGAAATACAATGTATTGATAAAATAACAAAAACAATTATTCAAATAAAAGAATATATTAAAACAAAATATAATTTAGATGTAGAAGTATATTATGGTGGCTCTATAACTAAAGAAAATGTAAAAAATGTATTTGATGCTAGTGATGGTATTCTTTTAGGAAAATCAAGTATCAATATTGATGAACTAAAATCTATTATAAATGAGTTAAATTAATTCTAAATTTTATATTTAGAATTTTTTTTCGACAAAAGATTACACAATTATGCAAATAAAGACAAAATCTCCTGTAGAAATATATATAATTAATGTACTATAATAAATTAAAAGAAAAATAAAGGAGAAAAAATGAAAGTTAAAGTATTCGTAGTAGATGATAATGCAGGGACAGTAAATTTAGTAAAGAAGTACTTTAATGGAGGAAATGAAATAGAAGTGGTTGCTGATGCATCAGATGGTATGAAAGCAATAAAAATGTTAGATGAAAATTTAGATTTTGATATTATGTTATTAGATTTAATAATGCCAGTAAAAGATGGTATTGACGTATTAAAATATATGAAAGAACATAATAGTAAAGGTAAAGTTATTATGATGACTTCATTTAATGATGAAGAAATAATAAGAAAAGTAAGTGAATATGGAGTTAAGTATTATGTATTAAAACCATTTGAATTAGAAAGTATAAAAAATAAAGTATTAGATATTTATAATAGTGAAAGAAATAAAAATCAAATTTCTGAAATTCAAAGTAAAGATATTCAAATTCAAGTAACTAATCTATTGCATGCTTTAGGTATTCCATCCCACATAAAAGGATACCAGTATATAAGATCAGCTATTCTAATGGTATATGGAAATCCTGGATTTATAGGTGGAATAACAAAAGAATTGTATCCAGACTTATCAGTTAAATTTAATACATCAACTCAAAGAGTAGAAAGAGCAATAAGACACGCTATTGAAGTCTCATGGCTTAGAGGAGATATAGATTTAATGGATGAAATATTTGGTCATAGTGTAGATATTGATAGAGCAAAGCCAACAAATTCAGAATTTATAGTTACTTTAGCAGATAAATTAAGACTTGATATGATTAATCATAACTAATCATATTAAGTTTTTTTCTTTTATAATTTATTATATTATGTTAGAATATTAACAGGAGAAAAATATGAAAAAAATTATTTTATTAATTTTAGATGGCTTTGGAATAAGAGAAAATAATAATGGAAATGCTATTAAAATGGCAAGTTTACCTAATTTAGCACATATTTTTAAAGAATACTCTGTTAGTCAACTAGAAGCAAGTGGAGAAGTAGTTGGATTACCAAAGAGCCAACCGGGTAATTGTGAAGTAGGACACATGACTATAGGGTCAGGAAGAACAGTAACGCAACCATACACAATAATAAATAATAGTATTAAAGACAAAAGTTTTTTTGAAAATGATAATTTATTAGATTTAATGGATCATGTAAATGAAAATGCTTCGACACTTCATTTAGTTGGAGTGGTTTCAAATGGTGGAGTTCATTCATGTATTGACCACTTCTATGCTACACTAGCATTAGCAAAAATAAGAAATGTTAAAAGTGTAGTATTCCATTTCATAACGGACGGAAGAGATAATTTAAAAACCAAAGGTATTGAATATATTAGTACATTTATGCAAAAAGCTGAAAAATTAGGCTTAGGTACAATCGGAACATTAAGTGGAAGATATTATGCCTTAGATACAGATGGAAATTATGATAGAGTAAAAAAAGCATACGATGTCATGGCATATAATATAGGAAATAATTTCTCAGACTATATGAGATGTTTAGAATTACATTATAAAAATAATATAAGTGATGAATATATAAATCCAAGTGTAATAACAAAGGGGAGCAATATTAAAGATAATGATGGAGTACTATTTGTAGACTTTAGACCTGAAAGAAGTGATGAATTAATATCAGCATTTGTAGATGAATCATTTAATATGTTTAACACAAAAAAATATAAAAATGTAAAGTTTATGTCACTATATAGCACAAATGATAAAATAACAGGAGCATTTACAAATGAAACATTATCAAATACATTTGGTAAGTATTTAGCAGATTTAGAATTTAAACAAGCAAGAATTGCAGAAGCGTCAAAATATTCTCACGTAACATATTTCTTTGATGGAGCAGAAGAATTTTCAGATAAAAACTTATATAAAATACTAGTACCATCTCCTAAAGTTCCAAGATATGATATGAAACCAGAAATGAATATAACAGAAGTAACAACAGCTGTGCTTGATGCAATAGATGAAGATTTTGATTTTATTCTTGCAAATTTTTCAAATCCAGATACTATTGCTCATACAGGAAATATCCCAGCCTCAGTTAGAGCATTAGAAGCCTGTGATGTATGTACAAAGCAAATATTAGATAAAGCAAATGATAATTTTTATGAATTAGCAATTGTTGCTGATCACGGAAATATAGAATATATGAAAGATGAATCAGGAAACATACTCACATGTCACACAGATTCAAAAGTACCTTTTGTAATATGTAATGAAAATATAAAACTACAAAGTACAGGTTCACTAAAAGATGTTATTCCAACAATAATTGACTTATATGAAATTAGTAAACCAAAAGAAATGACAGGAAATAGTTTGATTATAAAAAATGAAAAATAAAATTCTCTATTTTGTAGAGGATTTTATTTTAGCTTGGTATAAAAAATTTAATTAGAATATATAAAAATGTATATTTTTTGAAGATGAATTTATTTTAAAAATGATACTTTTTTAACAAAACGTTATAAAATTGTGATATAATTTTTCTAATAATAGGTGAAGAAAATGAATAGAAAAGGATTTACACTAATCGAATTAATAGTAAGTATAGTATTAGTAAGCGTTGTAATGGTATCAATGCTTATGGCACTAGTAAAACTAAGAGAAAATTATAGTACAGTAAATGAGAATGCAAATGCACTAGTATATAGTAATGCAGCATCAAGAATAATAAATAATGATATATTACAGAATGATGGAATAAAAAATGTATCATGTTCAGCAAATCATTTAAATTGTGATATGATGCTAGGAAATGGAAATAAAAGGCAGCTACAAATAATAGAAATTGCAGAAGACTTTAGTAGTCAAACAGATGAAGGTAAGATAAAAACATGTCAAAACTATTGTAAAAACAATTCTGATAAGTCAAATGAAAATTGTAATTGTAATGGGAAAAAAGCAATTGGAATAATAGAAACAAAAAAAACAAGTTTAGTTTATTATGATACAACTAAAGAAAAGAAACTTAAGTATATAAAGACATTTGAACTAGAAACCAAAACTCAAATAGACTCAGGCAGTTTAGGATCTAGTACAATAAGTGGATATAGTTTTTTAAGTTTAGATACAAAATATAATACATATAAAAGTAATAAAGATGGATATGAAAACAAATTAGCAACAGTGATAGTAAGAACATATAATGGATATGATGCAGAAGATAGAACATATGATATAAAAATGTATTCTACTAGTACATATTCAGAAGATAGTCAATTAGCAGGAACTGTATTTAAACTAAAAATAATCGATGATGGAGATATAACAAAGGCTAGTCCTAGCACTTTTTACCTAAAATATGATGTAGGCTATTATAAGGATTTAGATGGAGAGGAAATTGATGGCCTTGATGATGTTTCAAGTAAGACTGGATATACTCTTATAGGATATAATGATTCAAATGGAAAAGAAGTTATAGATAAGAATGGAAACTTTTTAAGCAAAATAGCATTCGACAATACAAATACTAGTAAAAAAGAGGGTGAAGTAAGACCAGTATGGTCAGCAAATACATATGTAGTAAGTTTTAATGCTAGTGGTGGAACATTAAAAGGAAACGCTAGCAAAGAAGTTACATATGATAGCACATATGGAGAATTGCCTACAGTTTCAAGAGAGGGATACACGTTCTTAGGCTGGTATACAGCTACAACTGGGGGAACAAAAGTTACAAGTACAACAAAAGTTACAAGAACAGAAAATCATACATTATATGCTCAGTGGAGAATTGATAAAATTGCATGCAGTGATTTGACATATAAATGTAGTAACACGTCAAAAGGTTCAAATTATAATCTTACGTATAGCGGAAATTGTGAAGTATTATGTGAAGATGAAAATTGGAAAGTTAGATTCTTAACATCAGGTAACTTGACAACAACGATTTCATTAAATGTAGATGTTTTCCTAGTCGGCGGAGGCGGCGGCGGAAATACTACTTATGAAGATGAAAAAGGTGTTGCTGGTGGCGGCGGTGGCGGATATACAAAAACTGTTAAAAGTATTACATTACAGCCTAACACATACAAAATTGAAATAGGTGCTGGTGGCAGTGGTGGTAATAATGGAAAAAGTAGTTCGGTTAAATTAAATAATTCAATAATAAATGGTTTGACTGCTGAAGGCGGTAAAACTGGTACAATATCACCAGGATGCTGTGGATACTGTTCTTATGGTGGAGAAGGTGGAAACACTGGAGGAGGTTGGTCTGACTGCAATGAAGGAACTCCAACTTATCCTACAACATTTGGCAAGGGACAAGGAAGTACAACTTGCGAATTTGGAGAAGGAACAACTACAGGATGCAACGATGGTGTAAAGAACTACGCCGAAGGTGGCTGCTGTGGATTAAAAATAGGAGGTGTATTATGTAGTGGCACTTCAGGAGAAGCAAATACTGGTAATGGAGGCGAAGCCTTTTATTTAAAAGCTGGGTCAGGTGGTTCAGGAGTTGTAATAATGCGTAATAAAAGATAAAGAAAACCATTTGATTTTGTAATTGAATTATAGGATAAGATAACTGATTAGTCACAATTAGACTCACTAAAACCTTTTATTTATTTACATTAAAATGAAAATATGTTAAACTAAAATATATAATAGAAAGTAGGGAAGAAGAATGAATGAAAATAATCCTATAGGGGGGGAAAATAACCAAAATACTATACCTACTGATGTAAATGCACAACCAACGCAACCTGTTGCACCTGCACCTACACCAGAAGTAACAAATATTCAAGAACCTGCACCAGTGGTTGAAGCACCTGCTCCTGCTGTAGCACCAACTCCAGAGGTTGCACCTGCACCAGTAGTTGAAGCACCTGCTCCTGCTGTAGCACCAACTCCAGA
>CAZBAZ010000001.1:0-18589 GCA_964490375.1 uncultured Clostridium sp. | reverse complement strand
CACCTGCTTCTGCTGTAGCACCAACTCCAGAGTCAACTGTTACATTCGCTTCAGAGCCAATTTCAAGTACATCAACAGAACCATCAATGGTATCAAGTAATGTTGCTTATGGAAAAGTTAAAGAAGAAACAACAAAAACTGATAATGGAAAATATACATTGCCAGGAGAAGCAAATCAAAATAACGTTTTAGCAACAGGCGGTGATAAAAAAACAAATGAAAAAAAAGGTTCAAAAGCACCAATATTTATTGTTAGCGTTGTATTAATTTTAATAATTCTATTTTTAGTTTATTATTTTATAATTATGACTCCTAAAAATGTATATGATAAAATAATGAATGATATTTTTGATACATTTGAAAATGTCTTAAAAACAACAGACGAGTCTAATAAAGAAGTAGAAATTAGTACAATCGGGTTAAGCGGAAAAGCATCAATATCAAGTGACGAAATAAAAGCATTAGATGGTATAGGAGTTACATACGATTTGAATATTGATACATCTCAAGACAAAACAAAAGCTAAAATAGAGATAGATAGAAATTCAGAAGCATTAGCTGATATATTAGTATATTTAATTAATGGAGATTTAATATTAGACCCTAATGTACAAAATACTTTAATTAAATTAGATCCTAAACAATATAATTTAGAATCTGTTACAAATTTAAATGTTGGAAAGCAATCTACAAAAGATTTAATTTACTTAGTAAATAAAGTTAGAAATGTATTTCTACAAGATGTAAATGAAGAAAAAATTTCAAGAAGCATTGCATATAAAGAAGTTTCAAAAGATCAAAAAGTATTTTCTCTTAAATTAACTTATGATATGGATAATGAAGAAATTAATAGCATCTATAAAAATATGATGAATGCTATTAGTAAAGATAAAACAACATTAACAACAATAGCAAGATTCATGGGATTTGAAGAAGATAATGTTGAACTAGTACAAAAACAATTGGAAGCATTAGCTAACCAACATGTTGAAATTCAAAAAATCCACTTAGAATTCTATCGTACATTAGCTGGAAATGATACAGTAGCGTGTGATGTTGATAGTGATACATATAACATTAGTGTTGGATCATTAAATGATATATATTTTGCAACAATAACAAAAACAGTTGAAAAAGATGGAGTAATACCATTTACAATTGACTTTGAATATGATACTTTTAACAAAAGATTAATTGGTACAGTAAAATATAAGAATTCAAAAGGTGAAGAAGATACATATGAATTTGATATTTCACAAGCTAAAATAAATAATACAAGAACTGAAATAAAAGCAACTTTTAAATATAATATACCTTCAAAAACAAAAGAGGTATACGCGGTTGATTTTAAATTAGATATAGATACAAATAAGAACTACGAAATGCCAGATACAAAGAACGCAGTATCATTTGAAATGATGCCTGCACAAATGCAATTGGCAGTAGGTCAAGGAATACAAAAATTTCTTGGTCTTGTTAAACAATTAACTGATGCATTAAATATATAAGAAAAATAGGAAAAATCGAGAAAAAACACTTGATTTTTCTTTTATTTTGCCTTATAATCATGTAGAAACGACTGGCGATGATGTGCAAGGTTGCTGATACACCAGGTTAGGTTGAATTAAAAATCTAATTAATATCAGGTAATTTGCATTGAGCAAGTCTATAGAAAAATATAGGCGAAGGAGGAAATTAATATGTCTAAAGACAAAGTAAGAATTAGATTAAAGTCATTTGATCACAGAAGTGTTGATCAAGCTGCTGCTAAAATTGTTGAGACTGTTAAAAGAACTGGTGGTATTGTTAGTGGACCTGTTCCACTACCAACTGAGATCGAAAAGATCACAATATTGAGAGCTGTTCATAAATATAAAGATTCTCGTGAACAATTCGAAATAAGAACTCATAAGAGACTAATCGATATCGAAAAACCAAGTAAAGAAACAATTGATGCTCTTGCTCATTTGGATTTACCAAGTGGTGTAGATATTGAAATAAAAAAATAAGGAAAGGAATTAAAAAATGAAAGGAATCTTAGGACGTAAAGCTGGAATGACTGAAGTATTCACAGCTGACGGAAAATTAATACCTGTTACTGTTATTGAAGTACAAAGCAATGTTGTTACTCAAATTAAAACAGTTGAAAAAGATGGGTATGATGCAATTCAATTAGGTGCTTTTGATAAAAAAGAAAAGACATCTAACAATCCTGAAAAAGGACATGCTAAAAAAGCAAATACATCACCTAAGCGCTTCTTAAAAGAAATCAGGGGAATTGATACAAATTCTTATACTCTTGGTCAAGTAATTGAAGCTGATGTATTTCAAAATGGAGACACAGTTGATGTTACTGGAACATCAAAAGGTAAAGGTTTCCAAGGAGTAATTAAGAGATGGAATCAATCTCGTGGACCTGAAACTCATGGTTCAACATACCATAGACGTGTAGGATCTCTTGGAACAATGAGACCAATGAGAGTTCTAAAAGGTAAGAAGTTACCAGGACATATGGGAAATGAACAAATCACTATCCAAAATTTAATGATAGTTGATGTTGATATGGAAAACAAATGTATATTAGTAAGTGGAAATGTTCCAGGACCTAAAAATTCATTTGTATTCATTAAGGAAGCTATTAAAGGTAGTAAGAATACTCCAGTTGAATTAATTTCATACGAAGAGAGTGTTGCTGAAACAGAAGAAGTAACTCCAGCTGATGAAGTCGTTGAAAATGATGCTGTTGTAGAAGAAACTAATGTTGAAGCTACTGAAACTACTACTGATAAAGAGGAGGTTTCTGAATAATGGCAAAGACTCAAGTTTTAAACCTTAAAGGTGAAAAAGTTAAAGATATAACTCTTAAAGATGATGTTTGGAATATCGAAGTTAATGGACCTGTTGTACATGATGCAATAGTATTAGCTCAAGCATCTTTAAGACAAGGAACTGCTAGCACTAAAACAAGAAGCGAAGTTAGTGGCGGCGGACGTAAACCATACAAACAAAAAGGCACAGGTAATGCAAGACAAGGATCTACTAGAAGCCCACAATGGCCAGGTGGTGGAATTGTATTTGGACCTAAACCAAGAAAATACGATAAAAAACAGAATAGAAAAGAAAGAAGATTAGCATTAAAGAGCGTTTTATCTTCTAAGTTCAAAGAAAATGAATTAGTTGTTGTTGAAAACTTAAATTTAGAAACTTCTAAAACAAAAGATTTCAACTCAATGCTAAAGAACTTAAAAGTTGATAAAAAAGCATTAGTTGTATTTGCTGATGATAATGAAAATTTATTCTTAGCTTCAAGAAACAACAATAAAGTTGCAGTATTAGCTACTGAAGAAATTAATGTATTAGATTTAGTTGCAACTGATTACTTAGTAATTGATGAATCTTCTGTTAAAAAATTAGAGGAGGTGCTTAACTAATGAATATTATCTTAGCACCAGTTATTACTGAAAAAAGTGAATCATTAAAAGAAAATAATGTATATGTATTTAAAGTTAGCTCAAAAGCAAACAAAACTCAAATTAAAAATGAAATTGAAAAACAATTTAATGTTAAAGTAGTTAATGTTAATACTGTAAATGCTGTACAAAAGAAAAGAAGAGTAGGAAGATATACTGGATTAACTACTGCTTATAAAAAAGCTTATGTTAAACTAGCTGAAGGCTCTTCTATAGAATACTAGGAGGGAAAATATGCCAATTAAGAATTTTAAGCCTAATACTCCTGGAACAAGAGGAATGAGTACATTAGTAAATGATGAAATTACAACTAGTACTCCTGAAAAAAGTCTTCTTGTTAAAAAAAGTAAAACAGGCGGAAGAAATAATCAAGGTAAAATAACTGTTCGTCATATTGGTGGTGGAGTTAGAAGAAAATACCGTCTAATAGATTTCAAGAGAAACAAAGATGGTATTGAAGGAAGAGTAGCTTCAATCGAATATGATCCAAACAGAAGTGCTAACATCGCATTAGTTAATTATGCAGATGGAGAAAAAAGATATATTATTGCTCCACTTAATTTAAAAGTTGGAGATAAAATAGAAAGTGGAGTTGGAGCTGATATTAAAATCGGTAACGCATTACCACTTGAAAACATTCCTGTTGGTACAACTGTTCACAATGTTGAATTAAATCCAGGTGCTGGAGCTAAAATGGCTAGAAGTGCTGGAAGTAGCGTACAAATTCTTGGTAAAGAAGGAAAATACGTTATTATTAGATTAAAGAGTGGTGAAACGAGAAAAGTTCTTGGAACATGTCGTGCAACAATTGGTGAAGTTGGAAATACTGATTATGAATTAGTTAATTTAGGTAAAGCAGGAAGAAAAAGACATATGGGAATTAGACCTACAGTTCGTGGATCTGTTATGAACCCTAATGATCACCCACATGGTGGTGGTGAAGGTAGAGCTCCAGTCGGACGCGCTCAACCAATGACTCCTTGGGGTAAACCAGCTCTAGGACTTAAGACTAGAAAAACTAAAAAAGCATCTGAGAAATTAATCATGACTCGTCGTAAGAAATAATTAAGAAAGGAACCGTAAAATGTCAAGAAGTTTAAAAAAAGGACCTTACACATTTGAAAGATTACTTAAAAGAGTAAAAACTTTAAATGAAACAGGCAAAAAAGAAGTAATTAAAACTTGGTCAAGACGTTCTACTATATATCCTGAATTTGTAGGACATACATTTGCTGTTCATAATGGACGTGAATTCATTCCTGTATACGTAACTGAAGATATGGTAGGACACAAACTTGGTGAGTTTGCATTAACTCGTAAGTTTGGTGGCCATGCTGGAAGCGGTAAGAAGTAGGAGGATAAATAATGGAAACTTATAGTATACATAAAGGTGCAGCAATTGCGCCAAGAAAAGCAAGAATGACTCTTGATCTTATCAGAGGTAAAAAAGTATCTCAAGCTGAAGCAATTCTACTTACTACAAATACTAAAGCAAGTAGATTAATAATTAAAGTTCTTAATTCTGCTACTGCTAATGCAGTAAACAATTTTGGAGCTAATAAAGAAGATTTAGTTATTAAAGAAACTTATATTAATGAAGGAAGAACTTTAAAAAGAAGAAAAGCAGCATCTCATTCAAGAGTTGCTAAAAATTATCATAGAACAAGTCATATTTATGTTAGTGTAACTGACAACATGACTGAAAAGAAGGAGGACTAAACATGGGACAAAAGGTAAGTCCAATCGGACTTAGAGTTGGTATCAACAGAGACTGGGAAAGTAAATGGTATGCACCAACTAAAGATTTTGCTAAATATTTAAATTCTGATATGCAAATTAGAAAATATTTAGATAAAGAATTAAAAGGATGTTCAGTTGCTTCTATCGTAATTGAAAGAAATAATAAAAGAACAAATGTAACAATTAATACATCAAAACCAGGTGTAGTAATTGGAAAAGGTGGAGCTGATATTGAAAAACATAAAAAAGCTTTACAAAAATTAACTGGAGAAGAAATCTATTTAAATATTGTTGAAGTTAAAAATCCTGATTTAAATGCTGCATTAGTAGCTGAATCAATAGCTATGCAAATTCAAAATAGAGCTTCATTCAGAGCAGTTCAAAAAAGAGCTATTAGAAATACAATGAAAGCAGGAGCTGTTGGTATTAAAGTTGCTGTATCTGGACGTTTAGCTGGAGCCGAAATGGCTCGTACAGAAGGCTATACAGAAGGAACTGTACCTCTACATACATTAAGAGCTGATATAGATTACGCTCATAAAGAAGCTGACACTATCTATGGTAAGATAGGTGTTAAAGTATGGATTTATAAGGGCGAAATACTTCCTGCTAAAAAGAATAAGGGAGGTAACAAAGATGTTAATTCCAAAAAGAACTAAATATAGAAAACCACATAGAGTTAGCTACGAAGGAAAAGCTAAGGGTAACACAGTATTAACTCAAGGCGAATATGGACTTATGGCTAAAGAAGGAGCATACATTACAGCAAGACAAATTGAAGCAGCAAGAATTGCTATGACTCGTTATATGAAATCATTCAAAAGAGGAAAAGTATTTATTAACATTTTCCCACACTTAGCAAGAACTAAAAAACCTGCTGAAGTACGTATGGGTAGTGGAAAAGGTAATGTTGAAGAATGGGCAGCAGTAGTTAAAGAAGGTAAAATTATGTTTGAAATGACTGATGTTACTGAAGAAATTGCTCGTGAAGCATTCAGATTAGCTGGACACAAACTACCAATCAAAACAAAATTTGTAGCAAAGGAAGTGACTAAATAATGAAAATGGTAGAAATTAGAAAATTAGCCACTGAAGATTTAAATAAAAAACTTGATGAAAATAAGAAAGAATTATTTAATTTAAAATTCGCATCTGCAACTGGAACTTTAGAAAAACCACATAGAATTAAAGAATTAAGACATGAGGTTGCTAAAATTAAAACAGTTATCAGAGAAAGAGAATTAAGTAGTAAGGAGGAAGCTGAATAATGGAAAACAAGAAACAAGAATTAGTTGGAAAAGTTGTAAGTGCTAGTTGCGATAAAACTATTACAGTTGCAGTAGTTACTTATAAAAAGCATCCACTTTACAAGAAAAATGTAAAAACTACTAAAAAATATGCAGTACATGATGAAGAGAATAAAGCTAAAGTAGGAGATATAGTTAAAGTTGTATCTTCTCGTCCTCTATCAAAAACTAAAAGATATGTTTTAGATAGTATCGTTGAGGAAGCTGTTATTCTTTAATTAAGAAAGGAGAGAGTTATGATACAACCAGAAAGCCGTTTAAAGGTTGCTGACAATTCAGGCGCTCGTGAAATCTTAGTAATCAGAGTACTTGGTGGAAGCAAAGTTAAAAGCGGAAATATTGGAGATGTTGTTGTAGGAACTGTTAAAAAAGCTATTCCTAATTCAAATACTCCAAAAGGAAAAGTAGTTAAAGCTGTTATTGTAAGAACAGTTCAAGGAGTAAGACGTGCTGATGGAAGTCATATTAAATTTGATGACAATGCATGCGTTCTAATAAAAGATGATAAGAGTCCTATCGGAACACGTGTTCTAGGACCTGTAGCTAGAGAGCTTCGTGATAAAGACTTTATGAAGATTATCTCATTAGCTCCAGAGGTATTATAGGAGGCAACAATGAAAATAAAAGTTGGAGATAATGTACAAGTTATTACAGGAAGTAATAAAGGAAAAGAAGGAAAAGTACTTAAAGTATTTAGAAAAGAAGGAAAAGTAGTTATCGATGGAATTAATATTGTTAAAAAACATGTTAAACCAAATCGTACTAATGAAACAGGTGGAATTCTTGAAGTAGAAGCACCAATCCATATTTCAAATGTTAAAGTACTTGATAAAAAAGAAAATAAGAAAGAAGCTAAAAAAGTAGAAAAAACTACTAAAAAAGAAACTAAAAAAGTAGAAAAAGAAACAAAAACTTCTAAGAAAAAAGAAGAAAAAGAAAGTAAGTAGGTGAATTATGGAAACATTAAAGAAATTATATGAAGAAGAAATAGTTCCAAATTTAACTAAAAAGTTTAACTACACTACTAAAATGCAAGTTCCACGTTTAGAAAAAATCGTTCTAAATATGGGTGTTGGAGATGCTATTAATGATCAAAAGTTTTTAGATGCTGCTGTTCGTGACTTAGAAGCTATATCTGGTCAAAAACCAGTAGTAACTACTGCTAAAAAATCTATAGCAGGTTTCAAACTTAGAGAAGGAAATAAAATCGGTTGCAAGGTTACTTTAAGAGGAGATAATATGTATAACTTCTTAAATAAATTAATTACAATTGCTCTTCCAAGAGTTAGAGACTTTAGAGGTATTTCTAAAAATAGTTTTGATGGAAGAGGTAATTATACTCTTGGTATCAAAGAACAATTAGTATTTCCTGAAGTAGAATATGATCAAGTTATTAAAGTTAGAGGTTTAGATATCGTTATGGTAACTACTGCTAATACAAATGAAGAAGCTCTAGCATTATTAACTGAATTTGGGTTACCTTTTAGAAAGTAGGAAAGGAAATATTTATGGCAAAGAAAAGTAAATTAATATCTCAACAAAGAGGAAGCAAATTCTCTACAAGAAATTATACAAGATGCACTAGATGTGGTCGTCCACATGGTGTTTTAAGTAAATTCGGTCTATGCCGTATCTGCTTTAGAGA
Organism: uncultured Clostridium sp.; assembly: GCA_964490375.1. GTDB lineage: Bacteria > Bacillota_I > Bacilli_A > RF39 > UBA660 > CAG-1000. The sequence continues at coordinate 10,427 of CAZBAZ010000001.1, read as the reverse complement.
ACTTGCATATAAAGGACAAATTCCTGGCGTTAAAAAATCAAGCTGGTAGTTTGTTAAAATGAATTCAAATAAAAATTATTACCAAACATTAACAGGCGAATGTTAATAAGAAGGGAGGCCTATTATGGTTAATGACACTATAGCAGATATGCTTACTAGAATTCGTAATGCTAATGCTATGAAGTATAAAACTGTTGAAATACCTGGTACTAAGATGACTAAAGGTATCGCAGATATTTTAACTAAAGAAGGATTTATCGATGGTTATGATACTAACAAATTAGCTGTTGGTGAAATAATCGTTGTTAATCTAAAATATTCAAAATCTAAAGAAAGAGTAATCACTGGACTTAAAAGAATTAGTAAACCAGGATTACGTGTATATGCTAAAGCTGATGAAATGCCAAGAGTTCTTAATGGACTAGGTATAGCTATTGTTTCTACATCAGAAGGTCTTATGACTGATAAGGAAGCTAGAGCTAAAAAACTTGGTGGAGAAGTTTTAGCTTACGTATGGTAGGTGTGTTATGAGTAGAATCGGAAATAGAATATTAGCTATTCCATCTGGAGTAGAAGTTACTGTTGATGGAAATAAAGTAACAACAAAAGGACCAAAAGGAACATTAGAATTCAATTTTAAGAATGAAAATGTTAATGTTAAAGTTGAAGATGGTAAAGTAGTAACTACTAGAAACAATGATTTAAAAGTTTCTAAACAATTACACGGAACTACAAATTCAATTATTAACAATATGTTAATCGGTGTTAGTGAAGGATTTAAACGTGAACTAGAAATCAATGGTGTTGGTTATAGATTCCAAGTACAAGGAAATAAGATTATTATTTCTGCTGGATATAGTCATCCTGTTGAATTAGTTATTCCAGAAGGATTAAAAGTTGAAATGCCTGAAAAATCTACTACTGAATTAATTATAAGCGGATATGATAAACAATTAGTATCAGAATTTGCTGCTAATGTTAGAAAAGTAAGACAACCAGAACCATATAAGGGTAAAGGTATTAAGTATAAAGATGAACATATCCGTCGTAAAGAAGGAAAGAAAGCTGCATAGGAGGTAAAATAATATGATAAGAAAAGAATCAAAAAATGTTATGAGAGTTAAAAGACATAAAAAAATCAGACAAACATTATCTGGTACTAATACAACTCCTAGACTTTGTGTATTTAGAAGTAACAATGCTATTTATGCACAATTAATTGATGATGTTAAAGGAGTAACATTAGCAAGCTCTTCTTCTTTAGAATTAAAAAGTAAAAACAACAATCTTGAAGCTGCTGCTGCAGTAGGAAAAGATATAGCTGAAAAAGCTAAAAAAGCAAAGATCAAAACAGTAGTATTTGATCGTGGCGGATATCTATATCACGGACGTGTTAAAGCATTAGCTGAAGCTGCTCGTGAAAATGGACTAGAATTCTAGGAGGATAAGAATGAACGATAAAAGAAAAACTACTCGTGAACCTAAAAAACTATACGAAGATAAAATTATATCAATCGGAAAAGTTACAAAGGTTACACAAGGTGGACGTAATTTTAGATTTTCAGCTACTGTAGCTGTTGGTGATAGAAAAGGTAAAGTAGGAATTGGAACTGGTAAAAGTAAAGAAATTCCTGTAGCAGTTTCTAAAGCTATCAAAGAAGCTGAAAAGAATTTAGTACACGTTAACTTAGTAGATGGAAGAACAATTTCACATGAAGTTACAGGTGTATGTGGAGCTGCTAAAGTATTAATTAGACCTGCAAAAGCTGGTCGTGGAATTATCGCTGGTGGAGCATCAAGAATCGTTCTTGAGCTAGCTGGAGTTAAAGATGTAGTTGCTAAATCTTTAGGAAGCAATACTCAAATTAATACTGCAAAAGCAACAATTAAAGCACTAGAATCTCAAAGAACTATTGAACATGTTGCTGAGTTACGTGGTAAAACAGTTGAGGAGGTCTTAAAATAATGAAATTACATGAATTAAGCAAAGTTGAAGGATCAACTCATAGAAGAAAAGTTGTTGGACGTGGACCAGGAAGTGGACATGGTAAAACATCTACACGTGGAGAAAAAGGACAAAAAGCTAGAAGTGGTGGAGGAGTACATGCATGGTTTGAAGGTGGACAAACTCCATTATATAAAAGACTTCCAAGAAGAGGCTTCTCTAACGCAAGATTTGCTAAAAAATATGCAATTATTAACGTTTCTGATTTAAATAGATTTAAAGATGGAGATGTAGTTACTCCAGAACTATTAAAAGAAGCAGGATTGGTTAAAAAAGAATTAAATGGAATTAAAGTTTTAGGAAATGGTAAATTAGAAAAGAAATTAACTGTTAAAGCTAATTTATTCACTAATAGTGCTATTACTAAAATAGAGGAATTGGGTGGAACTACGGAGGTGATTTAAGATGTTTGCTACATTTAAGCAAATATTTAGATCTTCTAACAAAGATTTAAGAGTAAGAATATTATTTACACTTGGTGCTCTATTCATCTTTGCATTAGGTAATTCAATTACAATTCCAGGTATGAATGTTATAAGTGGCAATATTGGATTTTTAGAATTGTTTAACGCTTTAAGTGGTGGAGGATTAAAACAATTCTCAATCTTTGCATTAGGTGTTATGCCTTATATTACAGCATCAATTATAATTCAAATATTACAAATGGATATTATTCCATATTTTAAAGAATTAAAAGAAATGGGAGAAGAAGGAAGAAGAAAAGTTGCTAAGATTACTAGATATTCTGGCTTAGCAATAGCATTCATTCAAGGTTTCTTCTATCCAATGATGTTTTTAGGAAAAACACAAGAGCCAATGTTATATTTCAAGATTGCAATAATACTAACGGCTGGTACAGCATTTCTATTATGGTTAGGCGATCAAATAACAGAAAAAGGCATTGGAAATGGAGTATCATTAATAATCATGGCAGGTATTGTTAATACGTTACCTAGCATGTTTGTTACAGCTTTTACATCATTAATTCCAAATGCTTCAAATTCTTTAATTGCTTGGTTAACATTTGCAATATTTATATTGCTATACCTAGGAATTATTGTTGGAGTTATATTTGTTCAAGAAGCTGAAAGAAGAATTCCAATTCAGTATTCAAACAGAAGTTCATCAAGTTATGGTGGACAACAAACATTCTTACCTTTAAGATTAAACTCAGCTAGTGTTATGCCAGTAATTATTGCAAGTGTTATTATGGGTATTCCATCAATTATTACTTACTTTACTAAGAATGCTAAAGTGTTATCATTCTTAAATAATTACTTATCAACATCAACACCAGTTGGATTCATAATATATATAGCATTAATAATTATATTTACATATATATATACATTCTTAACTATTAATCCGGAAGAATTAAGTAAGAATCTTAATAAAAATGGTGGCTATATTCCAGGCATTAGACCAGGAAGTGAAACTAAAAAATATATTTCAAAAGTTTTATCAAGAATTACATTCTTAGGTGCAATATTTATTTCAATTATTGCAGCATTACCAACAATATTTACATCAATAACAGGATTAGATGATTCAATCAAATTAGGTGGAACATCAATCTTAATAGCTGTTGGAGTTCTTGTTGAAACTTATAAACAACTTGAAAGTTCAGTAGCATCAAGAAATTATAATATTAGGAGATAATTTTATGAATTTAATATTAATTGCACCACCAGCAGCAGGTAAAGGTACAATGGCTTCAATGTTACACGACAAATTAGGTCTTGTATGTATCTCTGCCGGTGAACTTTTAAGGGGAGTTGATCCTAATACAGAATTAGGTAAACAAATTAGAGATTTACAATCAAGAAGAGAGTTAGTTAGTGATACAATTACTAATCAACTAATGAAAGAAAGACTTATGAAAGATGATATTAAGAATGGATTCATTCTTGATGGATATCCAAGACATATGCCTCAAGTAGAAGCAGTTAATCAAATGATGGATGAATTAAATCTTAAAATTGACTATGCAGTTCTATTAAATGTTGATTATGATTTAGCATTAAAAAGAACTCTTGGAAGACAAATATGTCCAAATTGTAAAAAATCATACAACAAATTAACAGGTGTAAATGCACCAAAAGTTGAAGGTATGTGTGACAATTGTAATGTTCCTTTAACAACTCGTAATGATGATAATGAAGAAACATTTAAAATTGGATTTGCTGCATATGAAAAGAATTGTGCACCAGTTATTGAATATTATAGAAATAAGGGAATGCTAATTGAATTAGATGCAAGTAAAAATCCAGAGTACACATTCGAACAATTAGAAAAGATAATAGGAAGTAAAAATGATTAGTATTAAAAATGAACAAGAAATTGATTTAATGAGAAAATCAGGAAAAATAACTTATGATATATTAATGAAGTTAAAAGATTACATTAAGCCTGGTATGAGTACTAGAAACATAGATAGATATGTAAGAAATTACATAACTAGTCATGATGCTACACCAGCATTTCTTGGATATGAAGGGTATCCTGCGTCTACATGTATCAGCATTAATGATATGGTAGTACATGGGATCCCAGATAATACTATTATCAAAGATGGTGATATAGTATCTGTTGATGTAGGATCTATTTATAAGGGGTACTATTCAGATTCAGCATATACTTACATGATTGGAAATGTTGATCCTAAAACACGTAAGTTAGTTGAAGATACACAAAAGGCTCTTTATGAAGGTATATCAGTTGTAAAAGAGGGAATTAAACTAAATGATGTATGTTCTGCTATAGGCAAGGTTGCTAAAGATAATGGATATGGAGTATTTGAGTGTTTGACCGGACACGGAGTTGGTACAAATCTTCATGAAGATCCATATGTTCCTAATCTTAGTAATCATGAAAGTGAAGGAATAATACTTAAAGCTGGTATGACTTTAGCAATTGAACCAATGTTTAGTTTAGGTACAAAAGAAGTGTGGTTGCTTGATGATGACTGGGGAATTATCACTAGAGATGGAAGCAATGCTGCACACTTTGAACATACAATTCTTGTAACTAAAGATGGTTATGAGATATTAACAGGAGAGTGAAAAATGGCCAAGAAAAAAGACGGTTATATTGAACTTGAAGGAAAGGTATTAGAAATTTTACCTGGAGGAGACTTCAAAGTAAAATTAGATAATGGGCACATAGTAGAAGCTCGCGTTTCTGGAAAAATGCGCTTGAACATGATTCGTATTTACCCAGGTGATACTGTGCTTATGGAAATACCTATTTGTGATTTAACACGTGGGCGTATAATTTATAGAAAGTAAATGGAGGGATTGAACGTGAAAGTAAGACCATCAGTAAAAAAGATTTGCGATAAATGCAAAATTATTAAAAGAAACGGAAAAGTTAGGGTAATTTGTGAAAATCCTAAACATAAACAAAGACAAGGTTAAGTAGGAGGAAAATATGGCACGTATTAAAAATATTGACTTACCAAAAAATAAAAGAATAGTAGTAGCACTTACTTATATTTATGGAATTGGTCCAACTAGAGCACATGAAATTTGCGCTTCTGCAAATGTAAGTGAAGATACTAGAACTGATAATTTAACAGTTGAAGAAATTAATCGTTTAAGAGCTGAAGCTGATAAATATGTATTAGTTGGTGATTTAAAAAGAGACGTTGAAATGAATATTAAAACTAAAATGGAAATTAATTCATATCAAGGTACAAGACATAAAAAAGGCTTACCAGTAAGAGGTCAACATACAAGTAGAAATGCTAGAACTCGTAAAGGTAAAGGTAAGACTATTGCTAATAAGAAGAAATAGGAGGGATAACTTATGGCTTATAATAGAAGAAAAAGAAAAGCAAAGAGAGATATCACTGAAGGTCAAGCACATATTCATTCTACATTTAATAACACAATTGTAACAATTACTGATAATAATGGTGGAGTTGTTAGCTGGGCATCTTCAGGAACTGTTGGATACAAAGGAAGTAAAAAGAAAACTCCTTTCGCTGCAGGTATGAGTGCTGAAGCTGCTGGAAAAGCTGCTTTCGATGCTGGAATTAGAAAAGTTGAAGTTTTTGTTAAAGGAATTGGTGGAGGACGTGAAACAGCTGTTAGAAGTTTACAAACTGCAGGTTTAGAAATTACAGCTATTAATGATGTTACACCAGTACCACATAATGGATGCAGACCACCTAAGAGAAGACGTATATAAGAGTTAAGGAAGGGGAATAAATACCATGTTAAAATTTATTAAACCAGATTATAAAGTAAACGAATATGTTGAAAGTAATTATTATGGAAAGTTCGTTTTAGAACCACTAGAAAGAGGTTTTGGAACTACTATTGGAAATGCTCTTAGAAGAGTCATGCTATCTAGTTTAGAAGGAAGTGCAATAACTGACATTAAAATTGATGGAGTAATGCATGAATTTCAAAAAATAGATGGAGTTGTAGAAGACGTTACAGAAATTATTCTTAACTTAAAGAAATTAGTATTAAAAAATCATAGTGAAAATGATCAAGTTTTATATTTAAAAGCTGATAAAGAAGGAGAAGTTCATGCTTCTGCTATTGAAAAAAATGGTGAAGTAGAAATTGTTAATCCAGATTTATTAATTGCAACATTATCAAAAGGTGGAAGTCTTAATATGACTATGACTGTATCAAATGGTCGTGGATATGTAGATGGAAAAGAAAACGCTAAAGCCGTTAAAGATGTAATCGGTGCCATTGGTATTGATTCACTTTATAGTCCTATCGAAAGAGTAAGTTATGAAGTAGAACCTGCTCGTGTAGGACAAAGCGATAATTATGATAAATTAACTTTAAACGTTTGGACTAATGGAGCTGTTAAACCAGAAGAAGCAGTTGCACGCGCAGCTAAAATTATTATTGATCACTTTGAAGTAATTACCGATTTACACAATTTAACAGGGTTAGATAGCGTTTTAGCAGATAAAGAAGAAGATTCAGTTGCTAAAACATTAGAAACTCCTATTGAAGAATTAGATTTATCAGTAAGAGCTTACAATTGCTTAAAGAGAGATGCAATTCATACATTACAAGATTTAACATCAAAATCTGAATCAGAAATGATGAAAATTAGAAATCTTGGTAAAAAATCATTAAAAGAAGTAATGGATAAAGTAAAAGATATGGGACTAAAGTTCCGTGATGAAGATTAGGAGGCAAGAATGGCATTATATAGAAAATTAAATAGAGAAACTCGTATAAGAAGAAGTATTCTTTCTAGTTTAACTAAAGATGTTCTTGAAAATGGTCATGTTGAAACTACTGAACAAAGAGCTAAAGAAGTTCGTAAATTTGTAGACAAAATGATTACATATGCTAAAAAAGGAGATTTAGGTTCTAGAAGAAAAGCACTTGCATTCTTAAATAACGATAAAGATTTAGTTAAAAAATTATTTGATGAATACGCTGTTACTTATAAAGATAGAAATGGTGGATATACTAGAATAATTAAACTAAAAGAAAGAATCGGAGACGATGCTTTAATAGTTCGTTTAGAATTAGTTTAAGACTGAATTTATATTTCAGTCTTTTTTATTTGCTTCAAATGTTATATAATAATTAATGTAGAAAGATAAAGAGGAGCATATGAAAAAAGAAGACGAAAATATAAAAAAAGATAATTTAATCAAAGAAAAAGAAGAAAAAAAAGAAGAAAATATGAATCAAATTCACAATAATAAAGATAAATCTAAAAAAGCAATGAAAAACACTAAAATAGGGCTTAAAATCAAGCAAAAAAGAGAAAAAGATGAGATACAAGATAATTTAGATTTTAATTTGTTAGAGGTAGTTATAATAGTCTTAATTACCGGAATAGTTGTAAGTGTAGTAAGTGGTTTGATTGTTTTCAATAATTATGACAAAATAGTTAAAAATAATACAGAAAGAACTAATGATGAGCTAAGTGAATTTATTGAAAATTACAATAAAATAGTTGATAATTATGTGGATGAAGTAGATAAAGAAGAATTAATTCAAAATGCAATTAAAGGAATGTATAATTATTTAGGTGATGATTATACCATGTACATTGATGAAGATGAATCAGAAAACTTAGAAGACCAATTAACTGGTGAATATACAGGCTTAGGAGTAGAAATAGCTACATATGTTTCAGAAGACAATACAAATACCAATGTAATTACAAAAGTGTTTAAAGATTCATCAGCAGAAAAAGCAGGCTTAAAAGTTGGTGATATACTATCTAAGATTGATGATATAGATTTATCTCAGAAAACATCATCATTTATTGCAGATAAAGTAAAAAATGGAACGGCTGAGTCATTCACAATAACATATATTAGGGATAATAAAGAAAATACTATTACAATTAAAAGAGCACATGTATATATTAATTCAGTAAATACAAAGCAATATGATAATACTCTTTATATGAAAATAGATACTTTTTCATTAACAACAAAAGAACAAGTTGAAAATGCAATAAAAGGATTAAACAATAAAACAAATTCATTAATAATCGATTTAAGAGATAACACGGGAGGCTACTTAACTTCAGCTAATGATACTGCAGAGTTATTTTTGGATAAAGGTCAAACTATTTATCAATTAAAAAATAGAAATGGAATAGTATCAAAATATGAATCAAAAAGTAATAAAATAAGAACATTCAAGAAAATAGTTGTGCTAGTTAATGAGTCAACTGCATCAGCCTCAGAAGTACTTACCCTAGCATTAAAAGAAAACTTAAATGCAATAGTAGTAGGTAAGAAAACATTCGGAAAGGGAACAGTTCAAGATAAAAGTACATTATCAAATGGTTCAATAGTCAAATTTACTACATCATATTGGTTAAGTCCAAACGGAAATTCAATAAATAAAGTCGGAATTGAACCGGATTATGAAGTTGATGGAGAAGATGAACAATTAAATAAAGCAATAAAAGTTGCAAAATGATGAATAAGTTTATAAAGGAGATTAAAATAAGGCTAATCTTCTTTTTATATTTGCTTTACACATGTATTAAAGTTTATTTGATATAAAATAATACAATGTGATAAAATAAAATAAAGAAGAGGTGTCTTATGAATATAAAAGTAGGAGACACACTTGTGATTCATTGTTATAAGCATAATGGTGTTATATATGAATCATCTAAAGTTGCATATGTTATAGATATCAAAGAAGACTATATAGTATTAGGTGATGAGAATGTACTAATTACAAAACAAGATGGAAGAAGATGGCATACAAAAGGATCAGCAATTATGTTTTTCTATAAAAGAAGATGGTTTAATATAATTGCACAAATAAAATCAGATGGAATATTTTATTATTGCAATATAGCAAGTCCGTTTCTAATAGATGAAGGGGCATTGAAATATATAGACTATGATTTAGATTTAAGAGTATTTAATGATGGTGCATTTAAGATACTAGATAGAAATGAGTATAACTATCACAAAAAGCTGATGAATTATCCAAAAGAAATTAATTATATAATTAAAGAAGAATTATCAGCACTAATAGAAATGAAAAAATCAGGTGTGGAGCCATTCAATAGAAAAACTATTGAAAAGTACTATGATTTATTTAAAAAAGTAAAAGAAAACAGAAAAAATGATAAATAAATCATAGAATATGGGAAAGTATTTGAAAAAAATACTTTTTTTGTGAAAAAAGAGTTGACACATAAAAAATAAAGTGATATATTAATTCTCGTTCTTGAAAGAGAACAAAAATCAAAAATATAACACAAATAAGCGTAAAAACTTAAATTTGGCAGCACGAAATAAAAAAAATAAAAAATTTAAAAAAAGTGTTGACATAAAATTTAAAAAGTGTTATATTAAATTGGCTTTCATGAGAAAGCAAAGAAAATATACATTAATATTTAAAAATTACATTTTAAAAATCTTAAAAAGACAAAAAATAAAAAATTTGTAAAAAAAGTAAAAAAAATGTAAAAAAGATGTTGACTTTACAAAATATTAATGATATATTATATAAGCAACCGAATGAAGTAGGTTGAATGATCTTTGAAAACTAAGTAAAATAATGAGTTTTGTAGACAGGATTAAAAAGAAATCAATTCTTTAACAATAAAAAGAATTTTTTATTGAGAGTTTGATCCTGGCTCAGGATTAACGCTGGCGGCATGCCTAAGACATGCAAGTCGAACGGGAAGCCCCAATGAAAGCGGAATGAAGTTGAAGAGCTTGCTCAGATATGGAATGAAGTTGGATTTGGATTCTGCTTCCAGTGGCGAACGGGTGAGTAACACGTGGGTTATCTGCCTTCAAGCTGGGGATAACGGTTAGAAATGATCGCTAATACCGAATGTGCTAGTAATAGTAAAGACGCTCTTAAGCGTCACTTGAAGATGAGCCTGCGGCGTATTAGCTAGTTGGTGGGGCAATGGCCTACCAAGGCAACGATGCGTAGCCGGA